>JAZUJI010000152.1:0-22593 GCA_045642685.1 Acutalibacteraceae bacterium
AAATAACGGAAGTGCCGCCGACACCGAACAGCGTTCCCAGTGACATGAAAATCATAAACAGCGGTGTAGCAAAAGATACCGCCGTAACCTGTAAATCGTCATGCGTAAGTCCGAGGAAAAATGTATCCGCAAGGTTATAGACCATTACCATCATCATGGCAATGAGTGCGGGAATGCTGTTTTTTATTACGATTTTCGGCACGGAATCCGTCTTGAAGGATTCGATTGCAGGGGTTTTCTCTTTATGTTTCATCATTAGTTTTTACCTCATTATCAAAGATTTTCTGCGGCATTAAGCAGCCGCTTGCAGTAGTTTTCAAAATTTTTCTGTTCTTCTTCGGACAGGCATTTCATAATTTCATTCAGCCAGTTGTTGTGAATATCAACAAGCTCCGTCACCCTTTTATGCCCGTCAGCCGTAAGCGAAAGCCGTTTGAAGCGTTTATCCGCTTTGTCTTGATTTCGCACAACACACTTTTTCTTTTCAAGGGAAGCAAGAGCCTTGCCGACGGTTGTTTTATCGGTTTTGAGTGCAACGGAAACATCATCCTGCGAGCAGTTTTCGTGAGAATAGATGTACGAGCAAATCATACATTCCGTGTCCGAAAGCTCCTGCATACGGATCTTTCCGTGGCTGAACTCCTTGTTGCACCGAAACAGCAGATTAAGAGTCTGATAATCCATTATTTACCTCCGAGCATTAAAAAAATACGGAACATCATCTGCCCGCTGTACATATCTTCGGCGAACCGGTTCAGAGAAAAAATCAGCTGCTGACAGAACGGTACTTTTCCATCATTTGGCTGAAAAGATAGGCTGTAGAAGGCGGTGTGTAGGTGATTGCGTTTGCACCGGCATCAATTGTTTTCAAAATGCTTTCTCCTGTGTTTCCACCCGAAGCAATAATTGGTACGGTTGGATACTCCAAACGAATTTTTCTTACAATTTCAGGCGTTTCCCGTGCCCCGGCAACATTCAGTATCGCTGCACCGGAACGAAGCCGAGCCTCAATATCCGTGCTGCTGTTAAGCACGGTGATCACCACAGGAATATCGACACATTCGGAAATTGACTTGATCGCATCGTTTTTCACCGGTGCATTAAGAATAACGCCGATAGCACCCTGACATTCGGCATCCTTGGCAAGTGTGATAATTCTCGGTCCGTTTGTTGTTCCTCCGCCGACACCGCAGAACACCGGAATATTGGCATATTTTATTATTCCGTCGCTGATCGCCCTTTGCGGCGTAAAAGGATATACGGCCAGAACTGCATCTGCATTGCAATTACAAATGATTGCAAGATCGGTGGAAAAAATCAACGACTTTATTCTTCTGCCGTTTATGATGATCCCGCTTGCTCTGTATATCTCATCCGGCATCGTGATAATGTTGTGTTTAAGTGTGCTGCGGATCTTCGGAATATGCTTCTCTTCCATAAATCGTTCCTTTCTGCATTATCAAAAATACATCCTTTTGGATTCATTATACCTGTCTGTCCGATCGGAAAATGTCGAATCCCGATGATAACGGGATGCTTTCCGAACACAACAGTTATTATACGCAGCACGATCATTCATCTGCACGGCTGCCGTAATAGTAGAACTTTCTACTATTATAGCACATCCTTCCTGCTTTTGCAACCGGCTGTAAGCAATAAGAAACGGTGCTTCTGCTGAAAGAAAAGCTTTCTTTTCGCAAAAACACCGTTTATTCTGTTCTTTGTCTTATGCGTTAAACTGTTCTACAACGCTGCGGAAAGCATTGGCAATGGTTTCCTGCGAAGAATAGCCCATACCGTTCGTTTCGTGGTAATGGTTATCACCGAAACGGTCTTTATAACCGTTCAGATAAGGCTGTGTCGGGTTCAAAACGAAATCGTTGGGCGGCACAACATAACCGGTCATATCGTTGGTAACGCCGAAAACGATCATGCTGTGATCCCCGGCAATATCGGCAAGCGGCTCGGGATTGATTTCCGGACCTTTGCCGGTTGTGGATTTTTCCGCCGGCTCGTATCCGCCGAACACAGTGCAGACAAAGCTTTCACCGGGCAGCGTCAGGATCTTTTGGTCGCCGAGAGTCATATAGGTCATTTCCGTCATCATCGCAATGCCGATGTCACTCTTATCGGTCGGATAAGCCTTAAAGCTCATAACGCCGCGAGAAGCAAGAAGTGTTAAAACATAGTTGCTGACCGGATAGTAGAACGGCTGACGAAGCACTTTCATCTTCGGCTCAAGCTCACGGTCATTGTCGATTTTCTGCACGGCATCCGCCAGCATGGCGCCCTGCATTTTTACACAGGTCAACGGGTCTTCATCAAGCTTTGCGGCATCCATACCGCCGATGGCACCGATGCCGAACAAAACATTGGCACCGTTCTGCTGCAAAATCTGCTCCCGCATAAAGTACGGATATTCGCCGCTGAGCTTGCGGTTCGCACCGCCAAGGGAATTGGGATGACCGCCGAAGTTCATGATCCATGTTTCGCTGCCGCCGTCTGCGGGAACAAAGCGAATACGGGACAGTATCTCATGCTTATCCGGGAAATGACGCTTAGTAAACAAGCCGTCCTTGACTTCGATGCTGCCGCTGTAAAGCTTGCCCGGCTTACGGTTGGCATAAGCCTCCTCGCTGGCCTTGACCGCCATATCGAAAATCAACTGCATATATTCGGGATCCTTGCCGTCCGACGGGATGCTGAGGAACGGCTTGCCCCAATAACCGATGGTATCAATGCCCGAATGGCTGTGCGTACAGCTGATGTTGATTGCTTTGCAGCCCTTGATTTTGTCGGATTTCAAAATCATGTCACGCATTTTCTGGTCTTCGATGTTGGTGAAACCGACGCAGTCGGCACTCAGCCACAAAATGCCCTCATCGCCGCCGCAATCCAGCCACACGGCGTGCATATATACATCGCTGATAACACCGTCCATCACATGACCGGAGCCGTGACCGGCAATGTAATAGGTCTTTCCCTTGGTGAGGTCGGGCATGATTTTTTCACGGGCGAATCCGACACGGTAAGTATCACCTGCAATGGTGAAAGGCTTTTCTTTCGGGATCTCCGGCGCAGCTGCACCGCTTTTTTTGACTTTTTTACCGTAGTTTTTTGTAATTTTGACAATTCCCTTGGAAACAAGATCCATAATATCCATCGAATACAATCCCCTTTCTCGCAGAAAAATCTGCATTCAATACAGATTTATTTTACCATATCCAAACGGTATTTGCAACAACGAGCCGACGAAAACCGACACCTCGTGCATAAATTCACAATTACGACACAAAGGGGAGCCGCCCAATGCCAACTCCCCTTTGTGCTGTTATCGGTTTTGATGAATCTTTACCAGGTGAGTGTTACCTTCAGCCCGTCCACGGAATAAGTAACATCGTGATACAGATTTCGGTCCAATGCGTCGCAAAATGCCTCAAGCATCCCGGCATCCTTCATTTCAACGGTGAATTTCATCGTCAATTCATCGGCAGAACAGGCGTTACGCATTAGCTTAAAGCCGTTTGCCCACCAGTGGTTTTCCTCCGCAAGGCTGAAAAGAAGCTCATCGCCGTGATACAAATCGAGGCTGAGTTTGAGCAGATCCTCATTTTCTGCGCAATCGTAATAAGAACCGATTTTGTTTTTGTCACGGTTATAAACGCCGACCTCTGCCCCGTTGGCAATGACATACTTCCCTTTCCAAACCTGAATCATCCACTCCCTGCCGGCATAATCAAATTTGAAGCGTCTGGTCTGATAACGGAAAAACGGTGTCGCATAGCAAAATAAATCGTATTCCAAACAAAACCCGAAGTTCCGCATCCAGCAGTTTATCGGAGCATAAATCAGCATATCGTTGATGTTGAAGTTAAAGCCTACGGTTGCTATCCCCCGCTGATCATCCCCGAAAAACTCACCGGTTGCCGCATTGTAAAAAGCACCCGTCATCAGCTTTTCTTCACCGCTTGCATAGACGATATTCAACGCAAATTCATATATGCCCGGCTTATCCTCGCCGCACGGCTCCAGCGTGATATCACATTTTTCAAAGCCGCTGAAATAAGCACCGACAAAATAAAACAAAAGTGACATCGCATAATTCTGCTGTTCGGAATACTCATCCCGGATTTCATACATCCTATTGCGGAACGCAGCGGTATCCACATGAAACACAGTGTTCAAAAAGATTATCGGATTGTTCAAATCCGGCAGATTCGTAACAAGCTTTTCAATATCCAAATTGCTTTCTGCTTTGATTCGGTCGCAAATCTCCTGCGTTGCGGCATCTAATGTAATATCAAACACACGCTCCTGCATCATGGCGTGCCCCGAACCGGACAAACCGCTGAAAAGGGTTATCAACGACAGCAGAAATGATGTAATTCGTTGAAACATGGCAATATATCCTCTCTTCCTTTTTTCACCGCTATTATACAAAAAAAAAAGAGGTTTGGCAAGTATAAATGAACAAAAAAAGAATGAAATGTGTCCAAAAAGTGAATTGGTGCAAACACTCTTGACATACAAACACGGTTTTGGTACGGTTAAAGCAACAAAACAGGAGGTATTTTACCATGAAAAGTATCTTTACAAAAATAATGGCGGCGATTTTTTCGCTGCTCTTTGCTGTGGCAGGCGTTAGTGAATCGACCGTCGGCTACACCAAAGGAACCCCGATTACCGCAAAAAAGCAGGATTATTGCTTTGATGACAGTGGAATTCTGATCGGCGGCTATTACGGCAAAGCAGGTCAGGCAAAGCTTGCCGCAGATGCCGGCATCGACTTTTTGATTGCTTCCGGTGTGACCGAATCCATGTTGGATGAGTACGCCCGAAACGGTGTCGGTATTATTGCGGCAAACTATAATCTGCCCAGTTATTACGGCGATGTTACGATGCAGCAGGCACAGCCGTGGATAAGCTTCAACGGTGCAGGCTATAAGGATCATCCGGCTCTTTGGGGCGATGACCTGATCGACGAACCGACCGCCGGGTGCTTCGGTGCCCTTGCTCAAGCCGCAAAAGCCTACAAAGCCGTAAAGCCGGACAAGCTCTGTCTGATCAACCTGTTCCCCAACTATGCGAACAACGAGCAGCTCGGTGAGGAGCCTGCGCTGAATTTTGCGCAGAAGGCTTTACTGTTATTTACCGATGCTGCCAATGCAAGCAACGACCAATACCGCAGCCATGTGTCCGATTACATCAATACCATCGATACGGATTACATTTGCGCCGATATTTACCCGTATTCCTCCACGGTCAGAAAAAACGGAACCGAGAAAAAAGAAACCAATGAAGGTTATATCCGCAACCTTGATATTCTGGCAGATGCCTGCCGTGGAACAAACCGCAATTTGTGGATCATTACGCAGGCCGCCGGTGAAACCAAAAACGGGATCCCCGGTCAAAACAGACCCCGTTACTGCGACGAGGTTTCCGATATAAGTCAGCAGGCGTATGCGTGCCTGTCCTTCGGCGCAAAGGCAATTATCCACGGTCTGTTCTCCGACACGGGCTGGTGGGATATTGATTCCCATATGCTCGGCAGCGACGGGAAGCCGACCGACACCTATTATGCCGCTCAAAAAGTGGATTACGATTTGAAAGCATTTTCGGCAGAATACGGCCGTTACACCTATTCCAGCACCTACTTGATCAACTCCATGCGTGTTGCGGGCTACGGCTACGGTCCGCTTGCCACCACAAAAGAAGAAGACAAAGCAAACATCAAATCGGTCAACGGCTTGCTGGTCGGAACATTCAAGGGGCAAAACGAGGAAAAGGCTTATATCCTCACCAACATGGAGGAGCTGAACCGTCAGACCACGGCGCACGCTTCGTTCTTCGTTCCGCAGGGGCGTATTGCCACGGTTTATCAGAGCGGTCTGGCAAAGAACTACCCGGGCAATCAGTATTTTGATTTAACACTGGCGCCCGGTGAAGGCGTGTTTATCACCGTTCGCTAATGAAGCAGAGAAATCGTTATGGAAAAAATTTTTGACTTTCTCGGCTGGACAAACGGTCAGATCGGTGCTTTCCGTGTGCTGACAGACACGCTGTCCGATTTATTCCGCATGAAAATACCGCTTCATCGTCTGTTCTATACCGTCATGGCTGCAGTTGAACTGTTTAATGCGGCAGCGTTCAAAACGCCGATTCGTCCCTACGGCGAAACGCTGAATCTGGACGGCTATAAAATCGTGATGGAAGATAATTTTGACGGAGATCGTGTAGACAAAGAGCTTTGGTATTTTCGGAGCTTAGGCAGCGGTAACGCCGGCTGCGGCTTCAATGCCGAATCACAGGCAGCCGTAAAAAACGGTAAACTGATCCTCACCGGCGAATACCTGAATGAACAGGAGGGTAAATACGGAGCCGGATGGTATTCGGCTGCAATCGCCTTAAATCAATGGTATACAAAGGGTTATTTTGAAATATCCTGTATCTGCAACAAAGACAAAGGCTTCTGGAGTGCATTTTGGCTTCAATCGTCACACTCCTATGATGAGCAGTCTGCCGGTGGAATCGGCGGAGCGGAAATTGATATCTTAGAAGCGACCTCTGCCAATGCGGTGATGCCGAAGCTTCGCAATTCCCTGACGCAAACGGTCTATTGCAACGGCACGGACGACGACCCCGAAACCATTGAAAAATTCCAGTTTTCCGCAGCGGGCAGAGATATTTTCAATCAGTTTAATACCTACGGCGTTTTATGGACAGACAGCGAATATATCTTTTATGTAAACGGTCGTGAAACGATGAGGACCTCATTCGGCAAGGGTGTTTCACAGGCACCGGAAAACCTGATCGTGTCGCTGGAAATTCCGTCCGAATTACCTCAAGGCATTGCCGACAACCACGATTACCAAACGCAAATGATCGTTGATTATGTTCGGGTCTACCAGCTTGCCGAATAATCGAAAACAAATCCGTAAAGACCCATCGCCTCTTTTTCCCTGAAATCGAGGCGATTTTTTATGAAAAAGCCTTGACTGTGACGCTGCGTCATCCTGTATGCTGAAAATCGGAGGTGAAAAGCATGAAAACCGTAAAACAGGTGTCGGAGCTATCGAAGGTCAGCGTTCGCACCCTGCGGTATTATGATTCCATCGGGTTACTCAAGCCGACCGAACGCACCGAAAGCGGATACCGTCTTTATGATGATAACGCCATAGCTCGGCTGCAAACGATCCTGTTCTTCCGTGAGCTGGAATTCTCGCTGGAAGAAATCAAAATGATGCTTGCGGACGAAGCGTTCGATACAGCACTTGCCATTCGGCAGCAAATTGAATTGCTGACCATAAAAAAGGAACATTTGCAGGGTTTGATCGACCTTGCCGAACGACGATTGAAAGAGGGTACGGATCACATGGATTTTTCAGCATTCGACAACAGCCGACTGGAGCAGTACAAACAGGAAGCTAAAGAAAAATGGGGGCAGACACAGGCATATCGGGAATATGAAGCACGGGGCGAAAGCACCTCGGGTGATGACGGGTTTATGCGTCATTTCACAACATTCGGTTCCCTCAAAACGCTTGCGGTAGAAGCGGAAGCCGTCGGGCAGGCTGTAAAAGCATTGCAGGACAGGATCACCAAGCATTACTACACCTGCACCGATACGATTTTACTGTCACTGGCTGAAATGTATGTGCAGGATGAACGCTTTCGCTGTTCCATTGATGCGGCAGGCGGCGAAGGCACCGCCGAATTTGTGAACAAAGCTATAAAATACTGGTGCAAATAAAACAGGGGTGAGCTTGAGTGCGTTCAGGCTCATCCCTGTTTTCGTTGTTTGTAACAAATCAGCTCCGGCTCCGTGCCGTTTTCGCCGTATCGGCTGACCAGCAGAAAATCCCTGTCTGCCACAACGCCGAAGCACTTATGCGCCCCGGGCTGTTCGCTCTCCACCTGCGCCCCCAGATAAACACGCTTGTCATCCAAAAAGCGGCAGAAGCTTCCGTTCGGCAGAGGATAATTCAAATTCACATAGAAGCCGCACAGCGGAAACAGCTGCGTGATCTTCGGCATATGTTCGATCGCAAGGTCGTTTAATTCATCCGTAATTTGCCGCTTAAATGCCTCAAAGCCTTCTCTGCCGCTGCTTTTTATCTGTTCCGCCGCCGCACAGACACCGCCGAACGGCTTTCCGCCCGTGGCAGCGCAGCCCCGGCACTGAGCTTTGAACGGACACGCACAGCAGTCGATTCCGCAAATAGATCCCATAGTCATTCCTCTATTTCAGTGTTTTCAGATATCGTTTTTGTTCCAGTGTTATACAGCGGCTTTCGCACGCTTTCTGAATGGCTTTTTTGTGCGTCCATTCGGGCAGCCGCCGCTGTTCAATAACAGGCACAACGGCATCCCACTGTTTGGCAAGAGCGGTTGCATAAAACCACGCCACCATCATACGCACATAATATTCCTCACTTGTAATACGCAGCGGCCATTCGATAAATTCCGCTCGGAAACCGTCGTCCAAACCGTGCAGCATCAGCATTTCCAGCCCGAAACGGCAGGTAAAAACTTCCTCGGAACGCATCCACCGTTTTATGTGCGGCAGCAATTCCTCCCGGTGTTTGGTCAAAACAGGCGGCCGCAGTGAATCGCAGACCGCCCAGTTGTCCACAAACGGCAGGAACGCATCCAGCGCACGGATACACGCCTGAAAATCTTTTATTCGGACAAGCAAAAAGGCGTGGAGCATATTTTCTTCGTAATACCTGTGCGGAAGTGTGCTCAAAAAGCGTTGAGATTCCGCCTCTTTGCTGTATTCTTTGGCAAATTGCCGCAGCTTCGGCACACGCACCCCGAGAATGGCGGTTTCCTCCACATTCGGAACAAGCTTTCCGATAAAACTGCGGTACTCCTCATCCGCTAAATCTTTCAATCGATTTTGAAGCTGTGTCATCATCTCTCACCCAATTTATATTATAGCACGAAGCAGTCAGCCGGGCAAGGTTCGCCCGGCTTTTTATTATTCCTCACAGCTCCCGCTGACTATGCGGTAATATTCATTAGAAGTGATTTTGTAAACGATGGCGTAGAATACAAGGAACGCCACAACGGTAATGGCGGTGGTGAGCAGCAAAATACCGATATTTGTCAGGTTGAACAGCAGCAGGATTTTTTGAATAGCGGGGAACGCTGCCGCCAGGTGGAGAGCCGCCATAAGCACCGGCGCAAAGAAAACCGTCAGCATTTGCGAATGGATACTCTTTTTGATTTCCCGTTTTGTCATGCCGATTTTCTGCATGATCTCAAAGCGCTCCGCATCTTCATATCCCTCGGAAATCTGCTTGTAGTAGATGATCATTACGGTTGCGAACAGGAAAACGAGCGACAGCATGATGCCGAGGAAGAATATGCCGCCGAAGGTGCCGTAAAAGGCCTCTTTTTCACCTGCCAGAGAAGATGTGCTGATTTTTGTTGCCCCGTTTTTGTTTGAGATGGCGCAGGTAATTGTTTGATGCAGTTGATCGGCTGTTTTTATCTGTTTTTCTTCGGCGGCATCGGTGTTGAAGCCGGTTTCGTATTTGTATTCGATCAGCGGAAGCGTTCCGTCATAGGTCAGCTTTTGCAGCGGCTTGATGTCGCTGAAATCTTTCACAACACAGAAGCAACAGTCTGTGATCGAAACCGCTGCATCGCCCGGCACAAAGAACGGCTCAATTTCACCTTTGACGGTCAAGGTCATCAAATCGGAAAAGTTGAGTAAAGAGAGTTCTTTGCTGCGCTTGCGAAAAAAGCGGACATAGCTTTCGCCGTGTTCTAATGTCAGACGGCTGCCCGTTAAACGGTTGTAGTCATCCAGCTCAAAGAAACAGAAGGTACATAAATTCTTGAGGGAAACGGCATTGTCAACGGCGGAAGAATCCAGCTCAATGTAGTCCGGCGTCATCACACCCGAAATGCAGGCATAACCGATGTTGATTTTGTTTGTGACCGCTATATGGTTGTTTTTGACCGTTTCTTCCACGATTCGGTCAAGCACATCTTTGTGCTGCGTTAAAGCTTCAGCTGACTGAAAAGTAACGATACTCTCAACATCATAGGGATAACGGGAACGCAAAGCATCTTCACTGCCGAAATAGAGCGAAGCAGAGGAAGCCATCATCACCAGAACCATGGTTGCCAGAATACAAATGGAAGCCAATCCGGCGCCGCCCCGTTTCATGCGGAACATCATCTGTGATACGGAAACAAAGTGATTCGTTCGATAGTAATATTTTTTGTTTCGTTTCAGCAAACGGCACAGGGCAACCGAGCCGGAAATGAACAGCAGATAGGTGGCAAGAATGACTAAAATAACGGCGATCAGAAACAGCATTAAAGCATCGATCGGATTCTTGGCAGTAATGGCAAGCGCATAGGCAATGCCCAGCAGCACAAGACCCGATACGCCGAGCAGCCAATTTGCCTTTGGTGTTTTTTCACCTGCTTTTTCGCTGCGGAGCAGTTCGGCAGGGTTCGTCAGCTTGATATGGCGCAGGGAATTGAGCAAAAGCAAAGCATAAATGACGGCAAAAAAGCAAAGGGACAGACGAAACGGTTCGGGCGCAAACGAAAAAGTGTAATTGACCGTGCCGTGCATGATGCGAATAATACTCAGCTCTGCCGCCTTGGATAAAACCGTTCCGAGGAATAATCCGCCGCCGACGGAAAGACCGTAAAGATACAGAGTTTCAAAGAACATGATTTTTGCAATATTCTTTTTGCTCATGCCGATGACATTGTATAAACCGAATTCCTTTTTGCGGCGGCGCATGAGAAAGGCGTTGGCATAAAACAAAAACAGTGCGGAAAACAGGGCGATTACATAGGCACCGATGCCGAGCGTTTCAACAATGTTGGAACCGCCTTTCAAAGCACCGACCGTCTTTGAACCCGAAAGAAACGAAATGAGAAAAAACATGGTGACCATTCCGATGCCGGTGAGAATGTAGGGAATATAAAGCTTGCGGTTTTTGCGGATGCCGTCCCCGGCAAGCTTTGCATACAGACCGAATTTCATTTTTTCTCACCGTCCCGTGCAAGCAGAGTGAGGGTGTCGGAGATGGTCTGATAGAATGACTCGTTGGTGTTGTCACCACGAT
The DNA here is from genome assembly GCA_045642685.1 of Acutalibacteraceae bacterium. GTDB lineage: Bacteria > Bacillota > Clostridia > Oscillospirales > Acutalibacteraceae > UBA8612. The sequence continues at coordinate 11,100 of JAZUJI010000152.1, forward strand.
AAATCTGGTGGAATACCACACCGTCCTTGATGAACAGCACCCGTCCGGCACGGCTTGCCGCCTTGGTGGAATGAGTCACCATCAGAATGGTCTGACCGCAGCGGTTGATGATGTTGAACAGCGAAAGCAGCTCATCGGATAATTTGGAATCCAACGCACCGGTCGGTTCATCGGCGAGAATGATTTGCGGATCGGTAATCAGCGCACGGGCAACGGCCGCACGCTGCTTTTGACCGCCTGACACCTCATAAGGGTACTTCTTAAGCAGATTTTCCAGACCGAGCTGCTTGGCAACAGTGGCAAGCTTCGCCTGCATTTCCTTATAGCTTCTGCCTGCCAGAACAAGAGGTAAATGGATATTTTCTTCCAGTGTAAAAGTATCCAGCAGGTTGAACTCCTGGAACACAAAGCCGAGGTTATCCCGGCGAAATTCAGCCACGGCAGATTCTTTGATGCCCGATAAATCCTTACCGTTGAGCGTGACGGTACCTCCGGTAGGTTTGTCAATGGCGGCTAAAATGTTGAGCAGGGTCGTTTTGCCGCTGCCGGATTCCCCCATGATGGCGACAAATTCGCCCTGTTCCACGGTGAAATTGACATTTTTTAATGCCTCGACCTCTTGACATTCATGACGGGTTTTGTAGGTTTTCCTGACATTACGGACTTCGAGTAAACACATATGCAAAAACCTTCCTTTCAAGTTTCTGCCGCTATTGTACAGGAAAACGCCGTTTCATTCCATTGAATCAGCTTACAAAACGGCGTTCAAATCTTTCAATTCTGAAAGAACTATTCAATTTCAATTTTTTTCACGGACAGGTTCAGCTTGATGACGGTTCCACGGTTGAGCGTGGAATGTGCCTCAATGCCGTGACCGAGGCGGCTGCAGATCTGTTTGCACAGATACAGTCCGATCCCGCTTGCCTTGCGGTCACTGCGGCCGTTGAAGCCGGTGAACCCGTTTTCAAAAATGCGCGGCAGATCCTCCGGCGCAATGCCCATGCCCGTATCCCGAATACACAAAACGGTCGGAGATTCGGCGTAAACGGAAACGGTTCCCTGCGGGGTGTACTTCAGCGCATTGGAAAACAACTGCTCCAGCACAAAGCCGAGCCACTTTTCATCCGTCAGAATATGCAGGGCGGTCGGCTGAAAATCAAATTTCAGTTTGCGGTCAATAAATTCACCGGCGAATTTTCTGGCACAGGAACGAATCAGCTCATCTAAATCACATTCCCGAAAAACATAGTCGGTGCTGTCGGATTCCAGCCGCAAAAAGGTCAAAACCATTTCAACATACTGTTCGATGCGGTTCAGGTCGTTGCGAAGCTGCCGGGAAAGATGGGTATCCTCATTTTGCAGCTTTAACCGCATGGCGGCAATGGGCGTTTTGATCTGGTGCGCCCACAGCGTGAAATACTCGATTGTGTCGGAATAGCGTGTGGCGGCTCTTTCCTGTGTCCGGAACACCTGCTCCCTGAGCAGGCAGATAATTTGCTGATAGTCACCTTCCTCAACGGACTCAATGCCCGGTAGGTCATCCATCAAATCGGCACTGCGTGCGGCAATTTGCTGCAAGAGCCTGTGGCGTTTTTTGGTGCGGCTGTAATGGTAAATCACACCGCCTGCACCGAGCAGAGCGCAGAGAAAAAACGGATACAGCACCGCCGAAAGCGGAAGGCCATAGAGAAAAAAGGTAACAGCAAACACACCGCCGAAAACGAAAAAGGTCAAAAAAACAGGCCATTTGGAACGAAGATAAGAAAAAAACAGGTTCATTTTTTCAATCCTCCACCAAATAGCCTAATCCGAATTTTGTTGTGATAAAATCGTTCAGCCCTGCATCCTCCAGCTTTTTGCGCAGACGGCTGACATTGACGGACAGTGCATTTTCATCAACAAAGGTGTCACTTTCCCACAGCTCCTCCATCAGCTTTTCACGGCTGACGGTTTTGCCTTTGCTGCGCAGCAGCGTGAGTAAAATACGGAATTCATTTTTTGACAGCTCTGTTTTTTCGCCGTTGCAGGTCAGCGTGCCGTCATCGGTGTTCAGCAGAGCACCCTTGTGCTCAATGATGTTGACGGTGTCACCGAAGGCATAGGTGCGGCGCAGCAGAGCCTGCATTTTGGCGATCAAAACACTCCGGTCGAAGGGTTTGGCAATAAAATCATCCGCACCCATGTTGATTGCCATGATAATATTCATATTGTCTGCGGCAGACGAAATAAAAAGGATCGGAACCGAGCTGATTTTTCGGATTTCACGGCACCAGTGATAGCCGTCAAAAAAAGGCAGAGAAATATCCATTAAAATCAAATGCGGCTGTACGGCGGCAAATTCCGCTGTAATTTCCCGAAAATTCTCAGCGCAAACCGCTTCATAGCCCCATGTTTCGGCTTGTTCCCGAATTGCCTGCGCAATGCCGTTATCATCCTCAACGATATAAATGCGGTACATAGCGGCTCCTCATTTGCTTTTCTGATCGTTCTTTTTATGCTTGATGATAAAAAGAATCAGGGAAATGACAAAGCAGAGAAAAGCCAAACCGAACAGAATGGAGATTTTATATTGCCCTTTTATGATAAAGCTGACAAATATAGCACCCCACAAAAGTACCACAATAATCCGTGAAATCAAATTGCTGACGAATTTGGAGCTTTTCTTAGCCTGCTGTGCCGATTCGGTTGACGGAGTGTTATGTTCCATGATTGATTCGACCTTTCTGAATTCGCTGATAATGCTATTGTAGTGGTCTGCCTCCCCCTTGTCAAGCCATTCGCCGTTTTTTAGAAAAACTTAACTTATGCCGCAAACGCTGCCTTAAAGCGTTTCGGTATTCTACCGGTTTTCATATGATTCGGTCAAAAGTTTTGTCAAGGCTTTTGTTTGATACATTTGATCGTTTGTTTCACAATAAACAAAACTGCCGAAAAAAGCACGGGACGGAATCTGAATTGCTCCGCCGCCGTGCCTTTTTTATCCGACTAAATTTTCATCGCCCGGTTCCGTCACGCTTTCATCCACGCCTTCCCCCAAAAGCTCGTCCGGAATGGTTTCACTGAAATATGCCTTTCCATCCACCGTCAGGTTCACCGTGCCGTACTGGGACGGATTCAATTCGTTTTCCCGTGCAATCACCCGCTGTGCCAGCGCAAGCTTGCGCTCCAGGCCGCTGAGTGTACCGATCTGCAGTTTCAGGCGTGCATCGTACATAACGATCACATCACTGATATTCGTAAGATCCATGGATGTGATTTTATCAATCGAAGCATCTGCCAGGCTGTTACCCAGCGAAAGCACCTTTTCCAGGGAAATATCCCCGCTGAAAACAGCCGGTGTACCGGGTACGGGGCTATCGACCGCCGCATTGAGCACAACGGTATACTTCACGGCATTCTCACCCGACGCAATTTCAAGCACCTTGCCCTGCGCATTGAGAATCACGCACTGTTCGCCGTAAAGCACGGCATATTTCCCGACCGTTTCCGTCACGGTGATCGTCACCTTGCCGGAAACAGAGCGTTTTACCTCGGCATGATCCACATAAGGCAAAGCTTTTGACAATATATCGCTGACCTGATCTGCCTTGCAGCGAATGATGTTTTCGCCAAGCTCCAGCCCGGAGGCGGCAATCACCTGCTCATTCGGGTAATAGCCCGAACCGACCACCTCGATTTCGTTAATCGGGAACAGCACGGTCAGGCTCAGCACGACCATAACGATAACCACAAGCAGTGCGATCATCACATAGCTGAACAGCCGCTTGGTTTTGGTCTGCCTGCGTCGCTGCACGGTGTGCATATTATTTTCTTCACTGCGTGTTCGTGAGGTCCGCTGTGGCGGCATCGGTTTTTTGCCGTTGCGTGATACAGGCGGCTGCATCATACGCTGGTTTAATTCCTTTCGCCGGACTGGCGGATGCTGTGAGGACGAAGACGGACGCTGCACCTTTTTCTTTTGAGGCTGTCCGGGTCTTTCTGCCCTGCCTTGCGGCGCAGCCGGCCTTTTTTGCCGCTTCGGCGGATTTCCTGCCGACCTCGGCGATTTTTTATGCTGCGTAAATGTATCAAACGAATAGGATGACCCGTCAGAAGAAACACTACGGGTATATCCGTCACTGTTGTCACCCAGATTAAATTTGCTGTCATGGTCGGACATACCGATTCCTCCTGTGCAAAGCGATGCCTTGCAGCTAACTTTCTTTTCACTTTCGCTCAATTACCGCACCCAGTGAGGACAGCACACCCTCAAAGTTTTCGTACCCGCGGTCAATGTAGCGAACGGCAGAGATGCGGCTGACGCCCTCTGCACCGAGTGCCGCCGTAACAAGCGCACTTCCGCCCCGCAAATCGGGCGAAACGGTATCCGCACAGTGCAGCCGCTCCACACCCTGAATGACGGCAATACGCCCTTCGATCTGAATATCGGCACCCATTTTTATCAACTGGGTAATGTATTTGAATCGACTTTCAAAAATATTCTCCACCACTAAGCTTGTTCCGTCCGAAGCGCATAGCATGGCAACAAAAGCCGACTGCGAATCGGTCGGGAACCCGGGGTACGGCATCGTTCGTACCATGCCGAAGCCCTTGAGCCGTTTCGGAGAAACAAACTGTATTTCGCCTCTTCCGGCTTTGACCCTGCATCCTGCTTTTTCAAACGGTGCGATCAACGGCATAATGCAGTTGGCATCCAGCCCTTTCACCGTAAGATTTCCGCCGGTCACCGCACAGGATGTCATATAGGTAACCGCTGCTATGCGATCCCCCGATACGGTATATTCGCACCCGTGAAGGCACGGAACACCCTCTATTTCAAGAATACCCTCACCGGCACCGAATATTTTGGCACCGCAGCGGTTGAGAAAATTTGCCAAATCAACAATTTCCGGCTCTCTTGCCGCATTGATGATCCTTGTTTTTCCGACGGCGACCGATGCCGCCAGCAGGAGATTCTCCGTAGCGCCAACACTCGGAAAGGACAGCACCACCGTCGCTCCCCTCAACCCGTTCGGGCAGGAGCAGCGAATTTTTGAACCGTCCTCCTCAAAAACAGCACCGAGCGCTTTGAGCGTTTCGATATGTAGGTCGATCGGTCTTAACCCGATTTCGCACCCGCCGGGGGATGACACCTCTGCTTTGCCGAACCGACCCAGCAGCGCCCCCAAAAACACGATGGAGGAACGCATTTCCCGCATCATTTCATCGGCAATGCTGTAACGGTCTGCCGAAACGGAGTCAATCACTGCCGTATTCTCCGAAAAGGATGTTTTGCAGCCAAAGCCCTCTAATATCAGCAAAGCCGACTGAATATCGGTTAAATCCGGACAGCGGTGCAGGCAGGTTTCCCCACGGGCAAGCACACTCGCCGCCAAAAGCGGCAGTGCCCCGTTCTTTGACCCCTGCACGGTCAATTCACCTTGCAGGCGATGCCCACCCTCAACGATATAGCTTTCCATTTCTTCCACCCTTTCCCCTGTTCGACTATGTCATCTTATGCAGGAGAAAGGCAGCGGGTTACTTTGCGATTCGATCCAGAACCTCCACAATGCGCCGTGGTGCATCCGTTACCGCCATCTGTGCAGCCGCTTTTCCCATGCGGCTGAGCTTGCCGGGGCTTTCCATCAAGGTATCCAAATGCTGCATCAGTACAGCCGGCGATAAATCCGATTCCCGAATGATAATGGCAGCACCCTTATCTGCCAGCGCTTTTGCATTGTGATACTGGTGATCCTCCGTTGCATACGGGTACGGAATCAGAATAGAAGGCTTGCCGAGTGCCTGAAACTCGCTCAAAGAGCTTGCACCGGCGCGGCAGATCACTAAATCCGCCGCAGGCAGACAACGCTGCATATCATCAACATAATCACGAATGATCACATGACGGTCGTTCAAATCGACCCCTTTTTCGGCAAGAAGCTTCGGGAAATCGGGGTAACCCTTTCCGGTGGCGTGCATGAACACGCAGTTCTTTTTCTGCCAGCGGTTTGCTATCACTTCGAGCATGGCATCGTTGATCGCTTTTGCGCCAAGGCTGCCGCCCATTGACAGGATCAACGGTTCATCGTTCAAGCCGAGCTCACTGCGGCAGATATCACGGTCTGCCTCCAAAAGCTCGCCCCGAATGGGCAAGCCCGTAACGATGACCGGGTTCTTCGGCTGCATATGCTCCGCAGCCTGCTGTGCAGTAAGCATCACGGCATCAACCATTTTAGCAAGTGCTTTATTGGTAACACCCGGGAATGCGTTCTGCTCATGGATCGCAGTCGGGATGCCCAGCTTTGCCGCTTCACGCACGACAGGGCCGCTGACATAACCGCCGAAGCCGATCACAACATCGGGATCAAATTTTTTGATGATTTTCTTTGCCTGCAAGGCAGAGGTGAGCAAATGACTTGCCGTTTTAATATTCTGCTTGATTCCGTTCCAGTTCCAGACACGGTTGAAGCCGCTGATTTGAATGGAGGCAAAATCATACCCGGCAGCCGGTACAAGCTTGGCTTCCATTTTATCCGGGGTACCGATGAAAAGAATTTCACAATCGGGGTAACAGCGTCTGACTTCACCCGAAACCGCAAGAGCCGGGTTGATATGGCCGCCGGTTCCGCCGGCGGCAAAAATTATTTTTTTACCGTTAAGCATACCTTTCCCTCCAGCTTATTTTTTGGAAACATCCGAATAACGGGAAATCGACAAAACGATGCCCATTTCCGCCAGCAGCACGACAAGCGATGTGCCTCCGTAGCTGAAAAACGGCAGGCTGATCCCGGTGTTCGGCATGGTATCCGTGACCACAAAAACATTCAAAACCGTTTGCAGACCGATTTGGAAAACGATGCCCATGGCGACCGCCGCACCGAAACGGCTGCGGCATTTCAAAGCGATCTCAAAGCCCCGGAAAACCAGAGCAGCATAAAGCAGCAGAATAAGTGTTGCGCCGACAAAGCCGAGCTCTTCGCAGACGATCGCAAAAATAAAGTCGTTTTGCGGTTCGGAAACATACATATGCTTTTGCTTTGATTCGCCCAGACCCTGACCGAGCAAGCCGCCGGAACCGATGGCGTTAAGGGACTGATTCGTTTGCCAACGGGCACCTCTCGGGTCATAATCCTTATCCAGCCATGCGGTAATGCGTTCACCCATATATTTTTTAAGCAGATCCGGGTTTGAAATCAGAATAAAAATCGCCACTGCCGCAAGAATACCAAGCACGATAAACCACCGCTTATCAAAACCGCCGATGAACAGCATGACCACGGACAGCAAAGCCATCAGAATGGCACCGGAAAGGTGATTTTCCAGATAAACCAGCACAGCGAACAAAACGGAAATGCCGATGAACACAAGCTGAATTTTGATATCGCTTCTGATCCGCTCCTGGTATTTCTCACACGCCCAGGCAAAGAACAAAACAACGGATACCTTGGCGATCTCCGAGGGCTGGAAGGTAAAAACCTTCAAATCGATCCACCGCTTAAAACCGGGCTTATATTCCGGCAGAAAAAGCACGAGCACCAGCAAAACAAACGATATACCGAACGCCGCCAGTGTCCAATAGCGAAAACAGGTAAAATCAATTTTGGAAATTCCGAGCATAACAGCCACACCGACCACGGCAAAGCCCGCCTGACGGGAAATATAGTATAAGCTTTTCCCTTTTTCATAATAGGCGTAGGAGTAGCTTGCTGAAAAAAGCATGACAAGACCGAAGGTAAGCAAAGCAAGAACAATGAGCAAAAAAGTAACATCCAGATTGCCCCGTGCCAATTTCAGAAGCGGTGTTTCCCAGCTTCGCTTTGATTGCTTTGTCATGCCAATCCCTCCGACTTAAATTATTGCGCCCGGCCAAACCACATAAGCAGGGCACCGATCGCCCCACCGATGATATTCACCAGTGAAAACACAACCACGATTTTCTTTTCTTTCCAGCCGCTCATTTCAAAATGATGATGAATGGGTGCCATTTTGAAAATGCGCTTTCCGTGGGTCGTTTTGAAATATCCGATTTGAATAACATCGGAAAGGCCCTCAATAAAATAGATGATACCGACCGGGAGCAGAATCAGCGGGCAATCCAAAGCGTAAGCCAACGCCACGACCAGACCGCCCAGGAACATAGAGCCGGTATCCCCCATAAAAACCTTTGCCGGGTTCCAGTTCCAGACAATAAAACCGGCACAGGCACCGACAAGACCTGCACTGACGATGCCGACCCCCATATTGCTGCGCATGAACGCAATGACAAGGAAGGATACGGCAGAAGTAAGCGTAACAGAGGAACAAAGTCCGTCAATACCGTCGGTGAAATTCACGGCGTTCGTTGTGCCGTAAATGATACAGATGCCCAAAAGAAAGAAGAATATACCCAAATTCCCTGTTACACCGTAGAACGGAATAAACATCCATGTATTGCCCGAAAGGTAAAGGCTGAACAGATACGCCAGAATAATCAAGGTCTGAATCACGGTTTTTTGAGGAATCGTTAAACCGAGATTGCGCTTTTTGACCACTTTGATGTAATCATCCGCAAAACCGACCAAGCCGAATGAAAGAGCCATAAGCAAACCGGAAATCAGCTTTGTATACATCTGCATACGGTTCACCGCTTCACCGCCGATGAGATCGCCGCCCATTGCCCGGTCGATGACAAACACAACAGCAAGTGCCACGGTAAGACCGATGATAAACATGATGCCGCCCATTGTGGGAGTACCCTGTTTTTTCTTGTGCCAACTCGGCCCGATATCCAGAATCGTCTGACCGAATTTGAGCTTATGGAGCCACGGGATCATAACAAAGCCCAGTAAAGCCGTTACGCCGAAAGCAATGACTGCTGCAAGAATCAAGGCAAGATATGTGTTCATTTTACTACGACCTTTCGCTGTTTCACTTTATTTTTTGAGTAATCTGCGAACAATTTCACGCTCATCATAGTGAATTTTGCCCGTGTTCAAAATCTGATAGGTTTCATGACCTTTGCCGGCAAGCAAAACAATATCGTCTTTTTCCGCTTCGTTCAGCGCAAATTCAATGGCTGCGGTACGGTCAACAACCGTCACCACCGGCACCTTCGCTTCCTGTGCGCCGAGCGCAACCTCACGCACGATCGCCTCCGGGTTTTCCGAGCGTGGATTGTCAGAGGTGATAATGACAAAATCCGACATATCCGATGCGATTTTGCCCATCTTCGGGCGTTTGGTTCGGTCACGGTCACCGCCGCAGCCAAACACCGTGATAATGCGTGCCTTTGCAATTTTACGCAGTGCCGCTAAAATATTTTCCAATCCGTCCGGAGAATGTGCGTAATCAATGATGACTGTATAATCCGTTTGCGTAGGTACCACTTCGATACGACCCGGTACGCCCTTTGCTTCAGAGAGTGCGGCAGCGACCTCTTTCAACGGCATATCCAGCATCACGGCACACACTGCGGCACCCATGGAATTGTAAACCGTGAAACCGCCGGGAATTTGCAGCCGGATGCGTTCGATCTGCCCGATACCGACCAGAAAATAATCCACACCGTCTGTCTTATAAACGATATTTTTCGCAGAATAGTCGGCAAAATCGTTCATCGCCGAAAAAGTAACCGCCTTGCAGGATGTGCCTTCGAGCATTTTTGTGTAAGCCTCATCATCCGAATTAACTACGGCAATGTCGCACATTTCAAAAAGCTTGTGCTTAGCGGCGATATAGTTTTCAAAGCTGCCGTGATAATCCAGATGATCCTGCGTCAGATTCGTGAAAACAGCCACATCATAGTGAAGCCCGTAAACACGCTCCTGCGCCAATGCCTGTGAGGAAACCTCCATAACGCAAAACTCACAGCCTGCCTGCACCATTTTGGCAAAAAGTGATTGCAGCTCAAACGGATCCGGTGTTGTAAGGTTAGCCGGGTATTCTTCCGAGCCTACCATATTTTTTACGGTACCGATCAAGCCGGTCTTGTGACCGTTTGCTTCCAAAATATCCTTTAGCAAAAAACAGGTCGTTGTTTTGCCGTTTGTGCCGGTCACGCCGACCAAACGGAGCTTTTCGGCAGGATTACCGAAAAATGCGGCACACAGCACGGACAGAGCCGCTCTTGTATTTTTTACGATGAGCTGATTCTTACACCCGACATCGTGCTCACACACGATCAGAACCGCACCGTCCTCCTGCGCCTTCGGTGCAGCGGAATGACCGTCAAACCTTGCTCCGGCTATACAGACAAATACACTGCCGGCCTGAACCTTTCTGGAATCGTCCGTGATAAAACCGACCTCGGCTTCGGCAATTCCGTTTGCCGAAAAGCCTGCAGACGATAACAATTCACTGATTTTCATTGCTGTTCCCTTTCTCAAATTATCCGTATATAGAGTCGGACACGCCCGAATATGCTTTGAAGGAAACCTTTACCGTGGAACCGTACTTGACGACCGTACCTTTTTCAAGGTCCTGACTGTATGACAAGATATCGGAACCGGTAAAAGCATTGCCCGCTATTTTCAAATTCAACCCGATCGCATTTGCCTGCTTTTGAACGGCACTCAGACGCATTCCCGTAAAATCGGGCACAGTAACGGTTTCTTCCTCCCGATTATCCGTATACAGGATCACGATGCCCTTATGCGGCATCAGCTGCCCGCAGGAGGGAACCTGTTTGACCACATTATCGCCCTTACCGATCACCTTCACGGTAAAGCCGTTCTTTTGTGCGGCTGCCTGTGCAGCAGCCACCGTGCAGTTTGTCAGCGAGGGAGTTACTTCTTCAATTAAAGCGGATTCCTTATCGGTATATTCCGGTTCAATACCCATGTAGTTCATAATTTCTTCCACAAGAGCCGCCGCAACAGGAGCGGCAAGCTGACCGCCGTTGATCTGACCGACCGGCTCATCCACCGCGATCAGAACAGCGATCTCCGGATCATCACCCGGCGCAACGCAGGAAAACGATGCAACATACTGACCGTTGCCGGCACCGATTTTCTGAGAGGTTCCGGTCTTACCGGCAACATGGTAGCCTGCCACATTGGCATTGCGCCCTGTGCCGTCGCTGACAACCGCTTCCATCATATCCAGCACCTTGCGGGCTGTTTGTGCCGAAACGACCTGCCGTCTGACTAACGGCTGCGTTTCTTCGATTACATTTCCTTCACTATCCAGTTTTTTCGCAACAATGTAAGGGCGCATCAGCTTACCGCCGTTTGCAATGGAAGCAATGGCAGTGATCATTTGAATCGGGCTGACCTGGAATGTCTGACCGAACGAGCAGCTTGAAAGCTGCGAAATACCCATATTGCTCCGATGGTGGTAGGTCGCCCCGGCTTTCGGTGCAGCCTCACCGGACAGGTCGATTCCCGTGGTTTCCGTAAAGCCGAACGCTTCAAAATAGCGGTAAAATTTCTCAACACCGAGCTTCTGACCGACGGTGATAAAAAACGGGTTGCAGGAATTCATCAGACCCTGCTGAAGTGTTTGTGTGCCGTGCCCGCTGTGCTTATGGCACTTGATG
>JAZUJI010000153.1:0-5128 GCA_045642685.1 Acutalibacteraceae bacterium
AAGCGCAGATTTTTTTATCCTTGACAAGGCAGGCGATGTGTGCTACAATGTAATCACCACATATACAAAATAAATGTTTTGTATATGTGAGGGGATTAAAACAATATAGTTTGATCCTTGTCCGAAACAATGTTGATTTGACTTTTGAGGATGTGATAGTGATTGCGTAAAGAAAAAATACGGGAATTACCGAAGTTGGTTCAAACCTTTCTGCGTGACGAAGAAATTATTTACGGCAAGTCACCGCTGACCGTTTTAGAATACGGTTCCGATTTGCGAACCTTTTTTCGTTTCCTGAAATCAACGGTTTCCACCCAAAAAAATGAATCATTTGAATCGATTGATGTTTCCGATATTACGATAGTGGATATTAAACAAGTTACAACTGAAACGGTTTACGATTTTTTACTGTTTTGTAACGATACATTGCATAATTCAGCCCGAACAAGAGCCAGAAAGAAAACTTCTCTGAAAATGTTTTTCCGATACTTAGAAAAAAAGAGTTTGATTCAAAATGATCCATGCGCTAAATTGGATTCTCCGAATTATCGAAAAACACTCCCGAAATATTTGACTTTTGATGAGAGCGTTTCTTTGCTGGAGTGTGTGGATGGCAGCTTTTATGAGCGCGATTATTGCATATTGACATTATTTTTGAATTGCGGACTGCGATTATCGGAATTAGTCAGCTTGAATGTGAATAGTTTTCACTCTGATGGTACCATGCGGGTTATCGGAAAAGGCAATAAAGAGCGCATATTATATCTGAACGAAGCTTGTCAGCAAGCGGTTCAGCAGTATCTTGCCGTGCGGCCGAACGACGGGCTCAAAGACCGCAATGCACTCTTTATCAGCCGTCAGAAAAATCGCATCAGTCCGAAAACGGTTCAGCTTCTTGTGCGTAAATTTCTGGAAAAATCCGGCGTTTATGAGCCGGGTATGTCGGTGCATAAGCTCCGCCACACGGCAGCAACTCTGATGTATCAGCACGGTAATGTGGATGTGCTGCTGCTCAAAGAAATTCTCGGTCACGAAAACTTATCAACAACACAGATTTATACACATATTGCAGATGATCAGGTCAGACAGGCCATGCAAGCCAACCCGTTGGCAACACAAAAATCAAAATCAGCTCAAAAGTGCCGAACCGACCGTACCGCTGAGGAGCGATTGAAGCAGGACGACCAGGACGGAGCCGACTGTGAATAGCAAAAACCGTACACAATAGGTTTTTACCTCTCCCCTCTCCCCGATTCCTCCTGCTCCTTTGTACGCCGAAAACAAGTGTGATGACATTTTCAGTGCGTCACCGCTGCACGCAAACAGCATAGCGATTTCCGCCGCTAAAAACGGGAACAAAACCAACAGCGCAAAAACGACGCCTTTCACCCGGTAATCCGCATACAATTGGGCTGAAAGAATACCGTAAAGAATCCCTTTTGCGCACGGCAGACACAAAATCAGCGGTAAACCAACTGCGCTAAAGCCCGCAAAGAATGTCAGTGTCATGATCAACAGTACTTCAATAAAAAGCGGACGAAAGCGGACGAACCATTCTGCATCGGTAAACATTCGGATGCCCTTTGAGGCGATGGCTGCAGAATGGTATGTATTGTTTTTGAACATCAGACATCCACACAACAAACCGCAGAGAAACAGGCTTAACAGCATAAGTGTTTTCCAGTTTTCTTTGAGTGAACGGATGCTTTCTTTTGAGTAGTTTCGCATTTCCCGGATGTTTAATGTCATTGAATTCATTTTTTCATTCCCTTTCTTTTTTTCGGCTTCGCTCTCTTTTTGCGGTTGGCAAGCCCGATTCCCGCACCGATCGAGGCAATTAAAACAGCAAGTGCCGGCAGAAAGCTTTTCCATTCAAAATGCTGCTGCAAAACCGTTACCGTTATCAAGTATGTGACGGTCGGCACAACTGCGGACAAAGCACCGTTGAGCAAACCGTTTTTTCGCTCCTGCTTTACTGCCATCATTCCGCAAACCGCACCGCTGATACAGGATGCCGCCAGCAGAAAGGGAAAGTATAAATCACGAGATACATTTTTATTCAGAAAAACCGAACTGATAATCAAACTGAGAACAGTAAAACCAATGGTTGACACAATACCGGCTTTCAAACAATTCAGAAGTGTTTTTTTCTGCATAAAAAAAGCCCTCCATATCTTCGTAGTAAAAGATATGGAGGGAAATGTGTTTTTATGACCTTATTATTCTTCGGGACCGGATTTTTTCTTTTTCTTTGCGTGTTTTTTGCCTTCAGCCTCGATTTTTGCATTGCGTTCGGCTTCCTGTGCTTCCTTTGCGGCAGCTCTTTCAGCCTCTGCTTTTTCAGCAGCGGTGTTATTGGTCTGAATTGCCCAACGGGCAATCTTCATTTTGTTGCGATCTGCACCGGTTTCAATAATCAGACTGTCATCCTTAATGGTGACAACACGACCCATGATGCCGCCAATGGTGGTAACTTCATCGCCGATCTGCAAAGAATCACGCATCTGCTGTTCTTCTTTTTGTTTTTTCTTCTGCGGACGAATCATCAGAAAGTACATGACAGCAAACAGAACTACCATCAAAATAATCATGGTAATCGGGTTCTGCTGAGTGGTAGCGGCAGCCGCTGTGCTTGCAGCTGCAAACTGCGGAACAGGAATGATAGGGTTCATGTGAAATACTCTCCTTTTTTGTAATAACATTATAATTATATCGGAAAACCAAATGAAATGCAAGCGATTCTTGCTAATATTTAGATTCTTTTATCAAGAATTTCAACATATTGGTTGTAAAATGTTGAAAATGTCCCTGCATCCAGTTCATCACGGATCCGCAGCAGCAAGGTATTATAGAAATGAAGATTGTGCATGACGCTCAAACGCATTGCCAGAATTTCCTTACTCTTGAACAAGTGATGAATATAGGCACGGCTGTGTTTGCGGCAAGTCGGGCAGTCACAGGTCGGATCGATTGGCTGGGTATCCAACGCATATTTTGCATTGTTCATGTTGATGATTCCGTCCATTGTGAACAAATGCCCATGTCTGGCATTTCGGCTCGGCATAACACAGTCGAACAAATCCACTCCACGGTTGACAGCTTCAAGAATATTACCCGGCGTACCGACTCCCATCAGATAGCGAATTTTATTTTTCGGCATAAATGGCTCAACCGCTGATATAATGCGGTACATTTCCTCTTTTGGCTCCCCTACCGCCAGACCGCCAATCGCATATCCGTCCAGATTTAATTCGGCAATTTCACACATATTTTCAATACGCAGACGATCATAGGTCGAACCCTGGTTGATACCGAACAACAGTTGCTTCGGATTGATCGTATCCTCCAACGAATTAAGGCGCTGCATTTCAGCCTTACATCGTTTTAACCAGCGCACGGTTCGTTCACAGGATTGCTTGGCATACTGATATTCTGCCGGATTTTCCACACATTCGTCAAAAGCCATGGCAATGGTCGAACCGAGATTCGACTGAATCTGCATACTTTCTTCCGGCCCCATAAAGATGCGCCTTCCGTCAATATGTGAAGCAAAATAAACGCCTTCTTCTTTGATTTTTCGCAGCTTTGCAAGTGAAAACACCTGAAAGCCGCCGCTGTCCGTCAGAATCGGACCGTCCCAGCCGGTAAATTTATGAAGACCGCCGAGTTGCTTCACCGTTTGGTCACCGGGACGCAAATGTAAATGATAGGTGTTGCAAAGCTGCACCTGACAATGGATGTCTTTCAAATCATATGCGCTTACTCCGCCTTTGATCGCTCCGCAGGTGGCAACATTCATAAAGGCAGGAGTCTGCACCGTGCCGTGTACGGTCACAAATTCGCCCCTGCGGGCTGTCCCTTCGGTTGTAATAAGCTTATACACAAACAGCCTCCACCTTTTCTGCTGATTCATTATCCGATACGATATTATTTACCCAAATGCGCTTCCTTAAGAAAATATAGCCGATGATGCATTTGATGATTTCAAGAGCCTGCATTACGGGATAAACCTGCCAGATATTCAAATGCGCCGCATAGTACAGCAGGAACACGGTAGGAACGGAAATACACATGATAAAAACGCTGTCATAAATGATCGTAATACCTGTTTTTCCGCCGCTTCGCAAGGTGAAATATGAAGAATTGGCAAACGCCGTAAACGGGAAAAAGAGCGAAGAGATGCGGATAAAATACATGGCATAATCTTTCGACTGTTCGGTCGTATTATAAAGCAGAGGAATCTTGTAGCCGAGCAAAAGCACGATCAGCGTAATACCGACACTCATTAGCACCGCAAAGGTCGAAAGCTTTCGGCAGCTGTCCACGGCATTGTCAAATTCATTGGCGCCGAGCTGTTTGCCGATGATGATACCGATAGCGGAGCCGAAGGAAATAAATGCAATCGTGAACAGATTGACAACGGTCGAAGATATGCTGTAGCCTGCCATAACCGACAACCCGTGCAGGCTGTAACCGGAGCTGAGCAAAGTCATACCACTTGACCAGAAAAACTCATTGAGCAGCAGCGGCAGACCTTTTCGGGCAATCTGAGAAAGAACGCTTTTTGGAATATGAAAGCTGTGAAACGCACCCTGAACATATTGAAAACGGCTGCGCTTGACAAAGTAATAGAGTGCAAGCAAACCGAATTCGACATATCTTGATATGACTGTGGCAATGGCCGCCCCCTTAACGCCGAGCTGCGGGAAGCCGAACTTGCCGAAAATGAGCAGATAGTTGAATATGCAGTTTGTTGCAACAGCAGCTAAGCCGACGAGCATCGGAACAAGTGTTTCATCCGTTTCACGCAGGGTACTCGAAAGAGCCGATGCAAGCGCAAAAGGAATGAGCCCGAAAAGAATGGTTTTCAAATAGCTTTTTGCAAATTGAATCGTCAAATCAATATCGCAGTTCGGGTCAACATCATGAATGAATAAACCAAGCAACTGGTTTTTCAGGATCAGCAGGATCACGATGGCAAGCACTGCCAGCAGAAAGCTGATAGTAACTTTGAACCGCAAGGTGTAGCGAATACCGGTATTATCTTTCTTGCCGTGATACTGCGCCGTAAAAATACCGGCACCGCTCAATGCGCCGAAAACCGCCAGATTAAACACGAACAAAATCT
>JAZUJI010000154.1:0-6336 GCA_045642685.1 Acutalibacteraceae bacterium
GTGACTCGGGTCAAAGTTGGCACCGATTTCCGGACCGACCGCTTCACGCAGCTTGAGCAGGCTTTCTGTGTTATAAACGCAGAAGCCGGGGTGCATTTCCAACGCAATTTTGTTTACGTCGTGCGCCTTGGCGAAAGCGACTGCATCTTTCCAATACGGGATCAAAACCTCTTCCCACTGCCATTTAAGGATGGCACCGAAATCATCCGGCCACGGGCAGGTGACCCAGTTGGGATATTGGGAATTTTCACAGTCACCGGGGCAGCCGGAGAAAGTGTTGATCTGATGAATCCCGAGTTTTTCCGCCAGAAGTATGGTGTTGCGCATTGCTTCATCATACATTTTTGCCGTTTCTTTGTTGGGGTGAACGGGGTTGCCGTGGCAGCTCAATGCGCTGATTTCAACCTTGTACTTTTTGAGCAGAGCCTTAAACTCGTCACATTTTTTATCATCGGCAAGCAGCTCCAGCGGCTTGGCGTGTGCATCACCGGGGAAACCGCCGCAGCCGATTTCAACCATTTCAATTCCCTTTGAGGAAAAATACTCCAACGCCTGTTCCAGCGGAAGGTTGCCGAGTAAGTTTGTAATAACACCGATTTTCATGTGTTGTTCTCCTTAATCAATAAGTGTTTTCAGATATTTCATGCTGCGGCCGATATCATCCAGACCGTTCGGCACCGGGTCATCGTTTTCGACCACGAGCCACTCAATGCCGTTATCCTTCGCTGCTTTTACCACGGCGGCAACATCACACTGCCCCTCGCCCAGAGCGCAGGGGTGATGATCCACGCCATCCTTGAGATGAAGCAGACAAATATTATCTTTGTTTTCGGTAATAAATTTGTAGTTGTCCACACCGGCGCAGAAGCTCCAGTAGGTGTCAACCTCCAGTGCGCAAACATTTTTCAGCAAATCGACCGGCAGAATCCCGCCGACCTGTTCAAATTCACGGGTATGGTTATGGAAATAAACCGTGATACCCTCTTTGGCGGCTTTCACAAAGCCGTAGCCCATTTTACCGGCTGTCTCCGTTAATTCTTCGGGGGTGCCGATCGGTCCGCCGCCGACACCGCTGTTCGTCAGACCGAGTGCTTTGGCGGTCGCAATGGTTTTATCAATGTTTTCGGGCGCATAATCGTCCACGCCGATGTGCGTGCCGACCGCAGCCAGACCAAGCTCATCCAGCCTTGCCTTGATTACTTCCGGTTCCAGACCGAAATAACCGGCGAACTCAACGCCCTCATAGCCAAGGGCTTTCACTTCACCGAGCACCTTAAGCAGGTCATCACCGGTTTTGATGTGGTCACGCACGCTGTAAAGCTGTACTGCAATTTTCATCTCTGTTTCTCCAATCAGTCGTTCTCGCTCAGGTAAACGGGCTTGCCGGTCTTGGCAGATTCATAGATCGCTTCCAGAATCTGCGTAACAACCAGTGCCTGCTCCGGCTTTGTTTTGACCGGTGTATCGTTCAAAACGGCATCGTACCAGACTCTTGCTTCGATCTCATGCGGCTCATCGCAGCCGGAGCCCTCAAAGAATGCGGCTCCGCCGGCATCAAAGGACGGTGTTTCAATGACCTGACGGCCGTTTTTGACATAGTTGAAGCGAAGCTCATTGAACGCATCGGCACCGGCCTTGTCACCGCAAAGGGTGCAGGTCGCTTCACGGGGTTCGGCAATATTCAATGCCCAGCTTGATTCGAGCTGGATCGTGGCACCGTTTTCCATAACGATGAAACCGAAAGCGGAATCCTCCACCGTGAATTTTTCGGGGTCCCAGTCGCCCCATGCGTTTGCCGGACGCTTTTCATCGCCGAGCTTTTTGAAGGTGGTACCGACAACCATTTTCGGCTTGTAGTTATCCATCATGTAAAGCGTCAGGTCAAGGGCGTGTGTGCCGATGTCGATCAGCGGACCGCCGCCCTGCTCAAACTCATTGAGGAAAACACCCCAGGTCGGGACAGCCCGGCGGCGCAGGGCGTGCGCCTTGGCAAAATAGATTTCACCCAGGAAGCCCTCTTCACAGCGCTCCTTGAGGTACATCATGTCTTTTCTCCAGCGCTGCTGATAACCGATGGTCAGCTTCTTGCCGGTTCTCTGTGCCGCTTCGCACATGGCCTTTGCTTCCGCATAGGTCTTTGCCATGGGCTTTTCGCACATAACATGCTTGCCTGCTTCCAGCGAATCAATCGTGATAAAGCTGTGGGAACGGTTCGGGGTGCAGACATGAACCACATCAATGCTCTCATCCTTGAGCAGCTCTTTATAATCCTCGTAAACTTTGGCATCGGCTGTACCGTACTTTTCTTTCGCAGCTTCTGCCTTTTCTAAAATAATGTCGCAGAACGCAACCATCTCTGCCTCGGGGATTTTGGAAATAGCAGGCATATGCTTGCCGTTGGCAATGCCGCCGCAGCCGATGATACCGACCTTGAGTTTTTTATCCATAGTGAAATCCTTTCTTCCGTCCGATTGAAGAACGGACATAAAATTACAAATACATTATAGTATAATACCGTTAGAATACAAGTGTCACATTGATAAAAGATTGCGCAAATTTGTTAGACAATATATACAAAATGCGGCAGGGAACGGTGAAAAAGAGACAAAGTATTGAAACTGCTTCTCAAAAGGAATATAATGACGGTGTATTTTTCTTAGAAAGGTGATCGTATGACGAATCGACCCAAGCCCGTTCGAGGCTCCACACCGCAGCCCGACCATATTATGATTTCCCTTAACGGTGATGCACGCACCTGCATGGCGGTGACCTGGCGCACCGATATCAGCGTGACCGACGGCTTCGTGGAATACCGTGAAGACGGCAGCACCGAAACGCACCGCATCGGAGCCGTGCACGAAACCTTTGAAAGCGATATCGACATCAGTAATATTTTTTGGGTGCATTTGGCCGGGCTGAAGCCCGGAACCCGTTACGGCTACACCTGCGGCAATGACACATACCGCAGCGAGGAATATTTTTTCACTACGCAGGCAGAAAATGTGAAAAAATTTAAGTTTCTCTGCGTATCCGACCAACAAAAAGGGGAACCGTTTGATTGCCCCGACTACTCTCATTTCAACGAAATCCTCAAGCGCTTTCTGGCGGAGAACCCCGACACTGCCTTTTTGCTCACCGCCGGTGACAACACCGATTGCGGGCAGCATGAGGTACAGTGGAACGGTGCTTTCAGCGGCCTTGCCGGAATCGCCGAGCATCTGCCGATCATGATGACTGTCGGCAACCATGACAACCGGGGCTTTCGGGATTATGCCAAGGGAGAAGGGCGCTACTACGCCGAGCCTGCCGAATACTTTTGCCAACAGTTTAAGGGCAGTTATCCGTTCAACGGCCCGAAGGGATGGGAAACGGAAAACTACACCTTTGACTACGCCGATGCACATTTCTGCGTTTTGGGCGTAAACGGACCCGAAGATGTAAACAAATGGTTAAAAAAGGATCTGGAAGCCTGCGACAAGACCTGGAAGATCGGCACCTATCATTTCCCCGTGTGCTACACCGGCAGCAACCTGCAAAACTACGACATTTATCCGGTCATGACCGAGAGCGTTGAAATGCTCGACCTGATGATTTCCGGTCACGAACATTCCTACGGCAGGAGCTTCCCCCGCCGCCGGGAAGAATTGTTTGAAAACCCGTCAAAGGGCACGGTTCATCTCACACTCGGCAATTCCAACCAAAATCCGCCCGGCACCCGTTCCCTGCCCAAGGTATGGCACAGCGCATTCTACACCATGGAAGAGCCGACCTCCATGATTGCGATCGTGGAAATTGAGGGCAAAAAGATGACCGTCACCTGTATGTTGGAGGACGGACGCATTGCCGATAAGTTCATCATCGACCAAGAGCGTGATGTGATCGAGCCGTACGCACTGGCACCGCACTTTAACCGCACCCGCATGATGTATAAGGGTGCGGATCTGGGGCTTTGCCAAACGGACAACTACTGCGAGTGTAAAGACGGGATCTGGTACGCTCCGCTTGCGATCCTGTTCAGCTACTTCGGAGGAACCGTTGAAAAGCGCAAGGGGCAGGTATACCTGGAAGCGTATAATCATTCGGGGTTATTCACCGAAAACAGCACGACGGTCAAAACCGACCGGGGAGAATTTGAGCTGAAGCATCCGGTTTACCGGGGCATGAGGGAACAGCTCTACATTCCGCTGGACGATGCGCTTGAAATCTTTGAAATGCGCTATTCTTATGCAAAGCGCAACAACTTCGTTCTGATCGAACACGAAAGCGAATCGCACCCGTTCACCGTTCAGCCGTAAAAAGTGAAAGACACCGCCGGTTTGAAAAGCCAAGCCGACGGTGCTGTTTTTTTATTCTGATTTTTGAATGATTATTTCTCTTCGGCTTTATCATTCTTTTTGCGGAATGCCCAGAATTTGTTCATCACAAAATTGAGCGGAATGGAAATGATCAGCGGCACGATGCTTAAGACCCAGTAAGGCAGGCGGTTCCCGTCAGCGAATAAAAATGACGGCAAACGGCTCACTACACGCATCGGCATGGCAACATCACTCAGTGCAACCTTAATGGCAGGCGAGAGCACCAGACCGGTCAGCGCATAACAAATAACGGTCTTGAAATAAGCATAAAGATGCTGCCCGATACTTTTTTTGTTTTCGCTTTTGAACACAAAACGGTTGTTCCAAAAATAAGAGTTTGTAACGCTGACAAAAAACGCCAAAGCCGACACCAGCGTAATTTTCAGTTTTTCATCCATAGTGGAATTGCGGAACACGACATAGTAAAAAAGCTGGTCGATTCCGTAAGAGATCGCCGTGTTCGACACGCCGACCAAGCCGAATTTAATGAATTGAACCAGCGTTTCTTTCAGCCCTTTTTTGCTGTCCTTTTCAGTTTCTTTCATCGTTCATTACTCCGTGCCATTTCCAAACTGTTGTTGACATTATAACAGAAAGCCAACCGAATTGCAATTATTTGTAAGAAACATTTGCCGTTGTGTAACCATTTTGCAAT
Organism: Acutalibacteraceae bacterium; assembly: GCA_045642685.1. Taxonomy (GTDB): domain Bacteria; phylum Bacillota; class Clostridia; order Oscillospirales; family Acutalibacteraceae; genus UBA8612. The sequence continues at coordinate 5,011 of JAZUJI010000154.1, forward strand.
CAAGCCGCCGCATCGTTACAAAACTGTAGCCTTTTGTCATGGATTTGTGGTACACTTCATCGAAAAATTTTCGTAAAATAAGGGCAAAGGAAGGAGAGAGAAGCATATGAGGAGCTATGTAAAAAGGAACAGGGAGACCATTTTTCCGCTCGGTATTGCATCTGCCGTTATGAGCATCATCATTGCCGCAGCGGTCATGTTCAGCGAAATTTCGCCGTCCGCCATTTTTTAACAGCCGAAAAACGCTTCGGGCACCGCAGAAGATGCGGTGCCCTTTCTGTTTCACTCAACGGTCACGGATTTTGCCAGATTGCGTGGCTTATCAATATCACAGCCCAGCCGCCGTGCCGTATAGTAACTGAGCAGCTGCATCGGAATAACCGCTGCACTCACAGCGAACTCCTCCGGAACCTTCGGCAAAAGGATTTGCTCACCGGCACGAAAATCCTCCGCAAACGAAACCGCCGTAACCTTTGCGCCCCGTGCCGCCAGCTCATCCATATTGCACTGCATTTTGGCGTTTGATTCTTCGTTCAGGCAAAACGCAAAAACAGGGGTGTTTCGGCGAATGAGTGAAATCGTTCCGTGCTTCATCTCCCCTGCCGGGCAGCTCTGTGCCGAGAGGTAGCTGACCTCCTTGAGCTTCAGTGCCGCTTCCATCGCAGCTGCATAACCCTGACCACGACCGATGAAAAAGACGGGAGCATCACCCGGCAGCCGTTCGGCAATAGCTTGCATCTGTGTTTCTGTTTTCAGTGCTTCCTCCGCTGCCGAAGCAAGCCGATGCAGTTCTCTTTTTTGCTGTTCCAGGCAGTCATGTGAAAGCGTTTTCCACCGTTCGGCGAATGCAATGCCGATGGCATACACCGCCGCCAGCTGTGCCTCATATGCTTTGGTCGTGGCGACCGCCACCTCCGTACCGGCCTTGGTGTAAAACACATAGTCACTTTCCACGGCAATGGTGCTGTTAGGCACATTGACGATCGACAGCACCGGGATACCTTGTTTTTTCGCCGCACGCAAAGCCGCCAGCGAGTCTGCCGTTTCTCCGCTCTGGCTGATGATCACGACCAGCGAATTGCCCGGCAGCGGCAATCTCCGGCTGCGAAATTCCGATGCGATCGTCACCTCAACGGGAATCCGAAGCCACTCCTCCCAGACAAAACGAGCTGCTTCACCCACATGGTAAGCCGAACCGCAGGCTACAATGTATATCTGACTGATACTGTTCATTTCTTCATCAGTAAGGCCGATATTGCTGAAATCAATCTTTCCGTCTTTTACTACTGAATTAATAGTATCAGCAATAACCTTCGGCTGCTCGTG
>JAZUJI010000155.1:0-10077 GCA_045642685.1 Acutalibacteraceae bacterium
CACACCGGTTTTTGAAAGTCTGGATGAAATCGAGGGCAAGACCGCCGTGATCGAAATGAGCTGTCATCAGCTTGAATTTGCGCACGCTTCGCCCGATATTGCCGTGCTGACCAATCTTTACCCCGAACATCTTGACCACTATAACGGCTTTGCCGGCTATGCCGACGCCAAGCTGAACATCGTCCGCTATCAGAATGAAACCGATCTTTTTATCTCCAACGCCGACCAGCCGCTCGGGGACATCATCGGGGATGAAAGCTTCATCCGTTCCCGGCGCAGAAGGGTCAGCAAAAACGAATACAAGACCGATGCATTTTTTGCCGGTTTAGTCGGGCATAACGAGCATCTCCCCGGCGAACAGCAATGGCAGGACATCTTTTTTGCCGCCGCTGCCGTGCGGGAATACGGCGTAAGCGATGAGGAGATCCGCCAAGCGATCGATTCGTTCGGCGGCATCGAGCACCGCCTTGATAAATTTGCCGTAAAGAACGGCATTGCTTTTTACGATGATGCCATTGCCACCATTCCCACCGCCGCCATGGGCAATGTGCGTGCGCTGGGCAATGTCGGCACGCTGATCATCGGCGGGCTGGATCGGGGACTGGATTACACACAGTTTGTGCGTGACCTTGCCGAAAGCGGGATCGACAACCTGCTTTGTATGCCCGAGACCGGCTATGCGATCGCCGATGAAATCGCCCGGTATTCTTCCCCCGTTCATGTGGAAAAGTGTGAAACGCTGGAGCTTGCCGTGGAGCGCAGCTTTGCGCTGACGAAGCCGGGCAAAAGCTGTCTGCTGTCCCCGGCGGCGGCGAGCTACAACCGATATAAAAACTTTGAAGAAAAGGGCAATGCTTTCAAAAAGCTGGTGTTGGATCATGACAGCTGAGCAGCTTTTGGAAAATGAAAAAGAAATCGGCTTAACGATCGATGCCATGACAGCGGAAAATCCGCAGGAGGCACTGCAATTTGTCGAAGCCCTGCTGCGGGAAAACGAAAACCTTTTTGAGCCGAACCGTGCACCGAGTGCGGCTCTTGCCCGGCTGGTCAGCCGCTTTCTGATGCACCGCAAAAACAAGGACAACATGGTGGGCATGATTGCGCAAAACGACTATTTGCGCACCGTTTATTTCGGCAAACTCAATACTTACAAATATTCACTTGTGTTTGTGGCAAAAAGAGTCCTGCGCAAGGGTGACGCCGTATTGAGTGCCGAACTGCTTGACTTGATCAAACACAATCCTTATCGGGATGACACCTCGGAAAGCTACAGCGAACGCTTTTCGTGGAAATTCATCCGGGATAAAATCATTGCTTCGCAGGAGGAATACCTGCGGCTGAGCGATGAAATTCTGAGCCTGCTTGAAGGATAACACCATGCAAAAAATGATGAGCCATATGCGCTCTGCCATGGAAAAATATAATATGATCGAGTCCGGTGACCGGGTCGCTGTGGGGCTTTCCGGCGGAAAGGACAGCGTTGCCATGCTGGCGGCTCTGGCAAACCTGCGCCGCTTTTACCCGAAGCCGTTTGAGCTGGTTGCCATTACGCTTGACCCCTGCTTCAACGATGAGCCGGGCGACTATTCCGCTTTGCAAACGCTGTGTGAGGAGCTGGAGGTTCCCTATATCCTCAAGCGCACGGAACTGGGCAAGGTCATTTTTGAAATGAGAAAAGAAAAGAATCCGTGCAGCCTGTGCGCCCGTATGCGCCGGGGTGCACTGCACGATGCCGCTAAAGAAGCCGGCTGCAATCGCCTTGCTTTGGGGCACCACATGGATGATGCCGCCGAAACCTTTATGATGAACCTGCTCAACGGCGGCCACATCGGGTGCTTTTCACCCGTGACCTATATGTCCCGCAAGGATATTTATGTGATCCGCCCGATGATTTTCTGCCGGGAAAGCGAACCGAGCCGTGTGTGCCGCAATCAAAACCTGCCGGTGGTCAAAAGCAAATGCCCGGCGGACGGCGTAACCGAACGGCAGCACATCAAGGAAATGCTCACCGGGCTGGAAAAGGATTACGGTGACATTCGTTCCAAAATCATTTACGCCATGCAGGACAAGCGTATCGACCGGTGGGGGATCGGTGACGGATGCGAACATTACTGACCGGACATTTGAAAAAATATTCTGCGCCGGATGTTTCAAAAGCAATCGAATCGGATGCCGCCCATTGGTTGAGCAGCCGATCTCTGCTGACTTTTTGCAGTTCTTTGTCACTGTGCCGGCTATGGAATCGCTATTCCCGCCACACCTGCAAGACCTCCTCGGGTGAGCATATTCACCTTATTGAGCTATTAACTTATCGTAATCGTAGCTCTTCGCAAAAGCCTTCATTTCATTAAGCGCATTTTTATAATTGCTTTCATCAACTTCATGCTCTCCGTTTACAAAACATTCGAGCATGAACTTGTTATAGTCTGTGCTGTAGTGATTATTATCCTTGTAATTGTCCAGATCGGTTATCCGTTCAAAATCGTTTTGAAAATAATACATCCTGACATTATCATATTGGAGAAGCTTGCCGTAAACATATTCCAGAGAATAAAGGGTGGCATCGAGTGTTCCAGCCTGTTTCTGTGTGTACCAGTACAGGATGCTGTACGGCGGAGCAAAGAGAATAAACTCTGTATTTTTATTTCCTGAAATGATCGGTTCCAGCGTTTCAAGCAGTCTGTTACAGGGTTTAATAAAATAGTCGTTTGGTTTTTTCTCCTCTGCTTTAAGGCGAATATTCGTTTTCAGCACTACTTCACGACCGTATACCGGGTTAAGCATATCCCATGAATGCATATCATAAAAATCGTATGTATCCAGTTTCCTGTAAGAATGATATGTGGCCAGATTATCAAATAAAACATCCTTGTTCAAAAGGTATTTTATGTTTGAAAACGGGTTGTTATCGAGCATATATCCCGGGATTCTTTCCGTGTTTTTTTTCAGATCGCTGTCATCGGTAATAAGATAGTTATCAAGACCGAAATACACCGTTTTAAGCTGCTTGTTATTTGTTACTGCTGCGTCAAGCAATGATTTGAAATCGCTGATAATTCCTCCGTCAAATGAAAGCCGTATTGCTTTGCATCCAAATTTTTCATCGAACCACCATGCCCTGAAATTCTGTGTCATCGATGTTCCGGTGATGAGCGTATCGTACTCTGTGTACTTTGCAATGCCGACATTTTGATAATACGGACTCTGATATATTATTTTTCTCATATCCTTGTCCGCTCGGTAAACATTGAACGGGTCAAATGCATAAATAATACTGCCGATCCCTATAAGAGCGGCGAGTGTCAGGCTAATGAAGCATACGATGAATTTTTTGAACATAAATAATCCCCTCTAAAAATTGAAATAAAGGAATGTACTTACGCCTGAAAGTGAAATTACGGACCAGACGACCAGTATGCATGCAAGAATACAGTTTTTTACTGTCGGTCTGAATTTCTCAATCCGTTCATTTGTGTTTTTCATTTTTGCACTTGCAAAAACAGCAAATCCGAAAATACCGATCATAAGTGCGTAGTTGTAAATTTTGCTGAAGTTCGGGATAAAATTGCTCGCCACTCTGTCGATCAATAAGAATTCTGAAGTCTTTACCGAGAGGAGCAGCGAATCTTGTATCGGGCCGAAGTCGAATGAAAAAATTTTCAGAATCATCTGATTAGCCAGAGAGATAGAATCCGCTCTGAAATAAATCCATGAAAGGTTTATAAACAGGAAGGTTATAAGCCAGAAAATCGCAGGAAATTTTTTCTTGGCTTTTTTCACTTTAGGATTTACGATTTTTGAAAAAATAACGGCAAGACCGTTAAGCGCACCCCAAAGAATAAAGGTCCAGTTTGCCCCGTGCCATATTCCGCTGACAACAAAAACAATAAACTGATTTATGTATGTGCGGAATTTTCCTTTCCGGTTGCCTCCGAGCGGAATGTAAAGATTTTTTGTCAGAAAACGCGTTAGTGTGATGTGCCATCTTTTCCAGAAATCTTCCATATCAAGAGCTTTGTACGGCGAGTTGAAGTTTATCGGAAGCTTTATGTTGAACATATATCCGATGCCGGTTGCCATGTCGCAGTAGCCGCTGAAATCATAATAAATCTGAATCGTATATGCAAGCATTGTCAGGAAAGCACTTGTTGAATTAAGTGACGGAATATCTTTGAATCCCGCGCTGACAAACCTGCCTACCGTGTCGGCAACAATAACTTTTTTTGCGAGTCCGAAAGCAAAAGCATAAATACCCTTTGAAAAATTCTCGGGATTAAGAGTTTTGTTGCTTTTATCTGCGAACTGAGGAATGATCTCATCATGGAGAACGATCGGTCCGGCAATCAGCTGAGGAAAATAACTGACAAACAAGGCATAGTCAAGAATTGAATAATGCGGCACTTCCCTTTTGTAGCTGTCTATGACAAACGATACCTGCTGGAATGTGAAGAAGCTGATACCTAAAGGCAGAACAAGATTTACGACCGTAAAATCAGATTTGAAAACTTCGTTTATATTTTCGGTAAAAAATCCGAGATATTTGTAGTAAAAAAGTATGCCGATATTCATTATAATCCCGAAAGCAAAAAGGAATTTACGAAGAACGGTTTTAGTTGTTTTGCTCATTCCGAGATAAAGAAGATAGTTTACGACCATGCTTATTACAATGATCGGAAGATATTTTATATTGAAATACGCATAAAACCAAAGCGACATTCCGAGAAGAAAGATTTTCGGCAGTTTTTCAGATTTTGTTTTATTGAGCAGAAACCATCCGGACAAGGAAAGCGGAAGAAAAAGTAAAATAAAGATGTATGAATTAAAAAGCATTCTTTATCCTCCTTAAAGCTTTGGGATTTTTCCAAAATTTGCATTTATATAATAGTTTAAAAGATAACCGTTGACCGGAAGCTTTTACGATCTCTGCATACCGCTCCAGGTCGAATGTTTTACCGATCGTAAGAAACTCACCGTTGCGAGAGTTTTTTCATGTGTATCCGACAGACTCCGCACCCGATATAATGCCGGGAATACAATCAGGAAGGATCGCTCTCATTTTTCGGCAAATACATAAAAATGGCTGAAAAAAACAGCATGGATGTTTCCGCATCTCTTGAAAAAAACAGCTGCCGCTGCCTTTTTGAGTATATTTTTGCTGCGATTTCTGACATCCAAAACATCGCTTGGATCCGTAAACCACATTTTTCATTGTCTCAAAAATCAACACAAAAGTCAAGCCGTTCATTTTTTAATTTTTCGCTTTTCAGCCACCGGATCCGGCTTCTTTCAGGTTCACCCTCACGGAGGACGCCCTTGTCTTCGCCGGCAATTCCTGCTGCCAAGTGAATATGCCTGCCGAGCACACCAAAAGAAAACGGCTTGATGTCCCGGGCGGGAACACATCAAGCCGTTGTTTTGGCTCTTAAGAGACAAAAAACCACCAGCTATGCTGGTGGAAATAAAACGCTTATAGCGAAAAAAAGTCCTCCAATGGTAGAATAGTGAAGGTTCGCCAACCGCACAACTAACAAAGGAGGCATCATCGTGAAGGATGACATAAACAGTTTATCACATTCGAGCTGGAGATGCAAATACCATATAGTATTCGCACCAAAGTACAGAAGGATGGCAATTTACGGAGATATCCGAAAGGATATTGGAGTAATATTGAGAACATTGTGTGAACACAAAAAAGTAGAAATAGTAGAGGCGGAGCTGTGTCAAGACCATGTACATATGCTGGTTAGTATACCGCCGAATTTGAGTGTTTCACAATTTGTTGGGTATTTGAAGGGCAAAAGCAGTTTGATGATATTCGACAGACACGCAAACCTAAAGTACAAGTATGGCAATAGACATTTCTGGTGCAGAGGGTATTACGTGGATACTGTTGGAAAGAACGAGAAGAAAATAGCGGATTACATAAAGAATCAGCTGCAAGAGGATCAAATGGAGGACCAAATAAGCTTCAAAGAATATTTGGACCCGTTTACGGGTGAAAAGAATACCAAGGCATAAAAAGAGGCCGCTTTAGCGGCGGCCTGAAAAATAAGTGCGATTGGTGAATCTTTTCATACATCTTTAGATGTTGCTGGCATTAGACCCTTATAGGGTCTGTGCAAACCACCCGTTTAACGGGTGGTTTTGATTTCGATTTTATCACAGCCCCTGCGGATTGTTTTTCTGCCAGTTCCAGCTGTCGGCGCACATCTGCTCGATGCCGTACTGCGCTTCCCACCCAAGCTCTTTTTTGGCTTTGGACGGGTCGGAATAGCAAACGGCAATATCGCCGTCACGGCGGGGAGCGATGCGGTAATTGACCTTTTTGCCGCTCGCCTTTTCAAATGCCTTCACCACCTCGAGCACGCTGTAGCCCTTGCCGGTGCCAAGGTTATAAATGTTCAGCCCGGTGCCGCTCAGAGCCTTATCCACCGCACAGAGATGACCTTTCGCCAAATCCACCACATGAATATAATCTCTTACGCCGGTGCCGTCCGCAGTCGGATAATCGTTGCCGAACACGCTCAGACATTCCAGCTTGCCGATGGCAACCTGTGTGATATAAGGCATGAGGTTGTTCGGGATGCCGTTGGGATCCTCCCCGATCAGGCCGCTGCTGTGTGCGCCGATGGGATTGAAATAGCGCAGAATCACAACGCTCCATTCTGGGTCGGAGGCAAAGACATCCTTCAGGATCGTTTCAATATAAAGCTTTGTGGTGCCGTACGGGTTCGTTGTGCCGCCTGCCGGCATATTCTCTTTCAGCGGAGAGGGATTGGTCGAACCGTAAACGGTAGCCGAGGACGAAAAAACGATTTTTTTCACACCCGCATCCCGCATGGCTTCGCACAGCGTCACCGTGCCGCCGATGTTGTTTTCATAGTATTCCAGCGGCTTGCGGCAGCTTTCACCGACCGCTTTCAAACCGGCAAAATGAATCACGGCATCAATTTTGTTTTCGGCAAAAACTTTATCCAGCCCGGCACGGTTCCGAATATCACATTCGCAGAATTTGAAGTCACCGCCCGAAATTTTACGAATACGATTCAACGCTTCGGGCTTGCTGTTATAAAAATTATCGAGTATAATAACATTATATCCCTTTTGGATCAACTCAATGCAGGTGTGGGAACCGATATAACCGGCACCGCCCGTCACCAAAACCGTCATTTGAAATCCCTCACTATTCGCAGGTGTATGCGTTATTATCTACATTATATAGCGAATCCGCTTTTAAGTAAAGGAAAATTTTTTCGGAGTGAAACCATGAACGATTTATCGGATATCGGAAGAATCAAAGAGCTGCTCAGCCGCCACGGCTTTCGCTTTTCCAAAGCACTGGGGCAAAACTTTATCATTAACCCGAATGTGTGTCCCCGTATGGCTGAGGAATGCGGTGCCGGAAACGGCGTCGGCGTGCTGGAGATCGGACCCGGCATCGGCGTACTGACCGAGCAGCTGGCGCAGCGAGCCGAAAAGGTGGTCGCCGTTGAACTGGACGAACGGCTGCTGCCGGTGCTGGACGAAACACTCGGTGAATTTGACAATGTGCGTGTCATTCACGGTGATGTGCTCAAAACCGACCTGCACAGACTCATCGAAGAAAACTTTTTCGGGCTGAAGGTCGCCGTTTGCGCCAATCTGCCCTACTACATCACCTCGCCCGTTATCATGTATCTGCTCGAAAGCCGTTTGCCGATCGAGAGTATTACCGTTATGGTGCAAAAGGAAGCGGCAGACCGCCTTTGCGCCGAGGTCGGCAGCCGGGAAGCCGGAGCCGTCACCGTGGCGGTCAACTATTACGCAAAAGCCGAAAAGCTGTTCGATGTTTCCGCCGGGTCGTTTATGCCTGCCCCGAAGGTGGACAGCAGCGTCATCCGCCTGACCGTGCGCCCCGAACCGCCCGTTGCTTTAGCGGACGAAAAGCTGTTTTTCCGCATGGTAAAAGCCGTCTTTGCTCAACGGCGCAAAACCGCCGCCAATTCCGTGAGCGCCGGTATGGGGATCCCCAAAAGCGTGGTTTACGAAGCTCTGGCCGCTATCGGTCAGCCCGAAACCGCACGAGCCGAGAGCTTTGATTTGCCTGTGCTCGCCGCCTTTGCCAATCAACTGAAAGAAGGGATTTCCGATGAAGCTTAATATCAATGCCCTGAAAGAAAGAAAAAAGCTCATCCTCGTGATAGCGGTGCTGTTTGTCGTTTTTATCGGCGTGTTCCTGTTTTTCTCCCGTGACCGCTTTGCCTCCGACAAATACGACCCGACCTACACCGGCAATATTATGAACCTTTCCGGCGAATGGAAAGAAATCGGGAACGAAACCAATCAGAACACCTTTAAGTTCACAAAATCGACCGCCACCTACTACACCCGGGGGCAAAAGGTCGGACCGATGCACTATTCCGCTGAAGATTATGACGGCTGCCCCGATTATGAATACGCTCAGATCATCACATCGGAATCTTCCGATTTCCCCGCCAAGGCGTTGATTTACCACCGCCAGCAGGTCGGAGCGAATTTTATCCCGATCCTGTCGGGTATCAAATACAATCCGGACGGCAGCTTTGTTGTGGTGCATGAATATGTCCACACCGAGGACTACAACCGTATGCCGACGGATTTTCATTCCGATTTTTACTATGCGCACCAAGCCGAAAAGACTACCCTAAAATAACGGCAACCACCGTAATATCATCGCAATGCGCCTCCGGGCAGCTTTCCTTTGCAATTTTTACGACCCTTTCCGCTAAGGCGGTCGGGTCTTTTTTTCTGTATCGAACCAGTTCACTTTTCACCTGCTCCATACACTCTGCGCCGACACCGTCCGACATCACCAGCACGATATCACCGGCACAAACAGGCACTTTGGTTTCATCCACCTGTGTTTCCCTCAAAATGCCCAGAGGCATGGAGCTTTTGCCGACCACCGCCACACGGCGGCCGTGCCGGATCAGGCTGAAATTTGCCCCTGCCTTAAAAAATTCCGCTTTCTTTTCGTGCAAATCAAACCGCACGGCATCCACGGTCGACAGCGTTTCCTCTGCCGATTTTGCGATCAGAGCCGAATTGGTCAAGCGAAATGCGCTGTCGGTGTTCAGCCCTGCCACCAGCAGCCGGGCAAACAGCCATGAGGCAACCGCCCCGTCGATCGCCGCCCTTGCGCCGGTGCCCATGCCGTCGCTGACCAGCACCACCTGCCTTCCCTCCCGGTCGGCAAAGCGTTCAAAGCGATCCCCGCATAAGCCGGAGGCGTCACAGATATGCTGTGCGTGCCCGATGCGCAGGCTCAGCGCAGGCTTTTCATCAAACAGCAGGCTCGTTCCGTCCTCCCGTTCGGTCACGGTCGGGCTGTTGAGCGGATAGCCGCACGCCTTTTCCAATTCGCCGAGCAGAGCCGCCCGGCTGATACCGCCTTTGATTTTTTCTGCGTTGATCTCCACCCGGCCTCTGCCGTCGGTTCGGGTGCAGACCACCTGCTTCGGAGTGATTCCGAATGAAAGCAAAACCGCCTCCACACGCTGAGCCGCCGCCGTATCAAAGGTGATATCCTCCTCCAGGCGCAAAACCACATCATCCAGTACGCCTGCCATGTGACGAAACTGGTCACACACCAGCGCACCCTTTTCATTGATTCGTTCGGTTTCCTCATATCGTCCGATTTCATCGGTGATCCGTTCCATTGCCGTTGACACCTCTCCCATCGCTTTTTTTACATGACCGACCCGCATGAGCAGCAAATGCTTCATCGCCTCGGCCTGCGGCAAATCGTTTCCGATCCGCACCGTTTCTTTTATTCTTGTCCAAACGGATTCCGGCGCAAGCAAAAACAGAATACTTGCCAACGCATTTTCCAGAAGGATCGGCACGATCTGCGTCTGTCCGCTTTCGCCGAGCAGCAAAAAGACTCCGCTCGACAGAAAAAATCCGAACGCCTTCGGGTAACGGTTTCTGCCCTTTGCCAACCCGGCAAAGAGTGCACCGAAGGCATACACGCCGCCGAGAAACGGTATTTTTTCAAAAATACCCAGTGAAAAACCAAGCGTACAGCCGCTGACCGCCGCTCTGCCGATTCCTCCGAGC
>JAZUJI010000156.1:0-19419 GCA_045642685.1 Acutalibacteraceae bacterium
TTTTGTCCGATAACGGAAGAATTGTTGAAAAATACATCGAAAGTTCAAACAATATTTCGAATATCGGTATTTGCAAGTATGTAATAATGCCGAATCATATTCATATTTTGGTAAATGTCAAAAACAGCGGTAATAACGGGATGTCGAGGGTGCCGTCCCCTACAAATAATACAATTCCGCATTTTGTTTCGACATTGAAACGGTTTGTAAATAAAGCTTGCGGAAAAAGCATTTTCCAACGCTCATATTACGACCACATTATCCGTGACGAAAAGGATTATTTGCGGATATGTGAATATATCGAAAACAACCCGGCAAAATGGGTGGAAGATAAATATTTTGTGCTGTGAAGAGGCACAACAAACAAGTTTTATTATTGAAAAAGCTTATTATTCCTCGGGTGATGAAATGGAACTGCAAAAGCCAAAACCGACAAAATTATCCGGTAATATCGTAGGGGAGCGCAATGCGCTCCCGAAAATTGAGTGATCGAATTACGGCAAAATCGTTGAAGAATCAAATCAATTCACTTGCATTTAATAATTAAAAAGCGGTGAGGACAATGCAGTAAGCGGGAGCGCAATGCGCTCCCCTACGATTTTCTGTGCTATCAAACAATGGGCTGAAGATAAATATTTTGTGCTGTAAACACATTGTTCCCAAACCGCACGAACGGCGGCATAGGGGAAACTGCCGGAAAAGAAAAATTCAACTCAACCGATGAGGATTTTTTCGTTGGGGCGGCGAAGCGGGATGTTCTTCCGTTTTTCGGCAAATGTTACCATCATGGTCAGTCCACCGATTCGTCCGCAGAACATCAGCCCGGTCAGAACAAGCTGAGAGGCGTGGCTGAATTGAGCGGTGATGCCGGTGGAAAGCCCGACAGTGCCTGCGGCGGAGACGGTTTCAAACAGAATGGCGGAAAGCGAAAAACGGTCGGCTGCGGCGATGAACATGGTGCCGAACAAATCAAGCAGCACATAGATCACCGCAATGGAAGCAGCCCGCTTTACGGTTTCGTCATCAATGCAGCGTTTGAATACGGTCGGGTTTTTGTTCCCTCTGGCAGAGGCGAATAATTGCAGCAGCAGTACGGCAACAGTCGTGGTTTTGACACCGCCTGCCGTTGAGCCGGGGCTGCCGCCGATGAACATCAGGGCGGTCATCAGCAGGTTGCCGGGAACCGACAGCTTGCTCATATCCACTGTGTAGAATCCGGCGGTGCGTGCCGATACGGATTGAAAGAGGGAAGCGAGCAGACGCTGCGGAACACTCATGCCCTGCATGGAAGCGGAGCCTTCAAACAAAAAGAGGAAAACCCAGCCGAACACGATCAGAAAAGCAGAAAACGAAAGTACGATCTTGGTTTGCAGGGTATATTCTTTGAAATGATGCTTTTTTTCAAGGATGTCATCCCACACCAAAAAGCCGATTCCGCCGATGGCAATTAAAGCCGATACGGTCAGGTTGACTAAAACATCGTCGGCAAACAGTGTCAGCGAGGAGCCGGGGCTCAGCCGCCCCATCAGGTCAAAGCCTGCGTTGCAAAAGGACGAAACCGAGTGAAAAACAGCGTAATAAATGCCCCGGAGCAGACCGAACCTGGGGCAGAACCGGACGGCGAGCAAAACCGCACCGATGCCCTCTATGCAGAAGGTGCCTGCCATAATGCGCTTGAGCAGCTTGAACACACCGCCGGTGCGCATGGTGCCCTCGGATTGCATCAGGAGCTTTCGCTCATAGAGGCTGATGCGCCGTTTGGTGAAAATGCTGAACATGGTGATCGTGGTCATAATGCCCAGACCGCCGCATTGAATCAGCAGAAGGATCACGAGCTGACCGAACAGTGACCAGTGCGAGTAGGTGTCAAACACCGTAAGCCCCGTGACACAGGTGGCACTTGTTGCAGTGAACAGACTGCCTAAAAACGGCGTCCATTCGCCCTGTCTTGCGGAAAAAGGCAGGCAGAGCAGAAAAGCACCGAGCAGGATCGTGCCGAAAAAAAACAGAACGATCAGCCGGGTCGTATTCATTTGAGGATATCTGGATTTCATGGGTCAATCCTCCGCATTGCATAAATATTTGATTGCTTCACCGGCGGCGATCATGCCGGCGACCGGCGGCACAAACGGTACACTGCCCGGTATTGCCCGGCGTGTATCGCCTTCGTTCGGCTGAAATAACGGCTTTTGAGCCGACTCAGCGGAAAAGACGACCTTGAGCGAATCAATGCCCCGTTTACGCAATTCGCAGCGCATGACCTTTGCCAGCGGGCAGCCGCTTGTCTTTTTGATGTCGGTGACACAAAGCGCAGTCGGGTCAAGCTTGTTGCCTGTTCCCATGCAGCTGATAACGGGAATGTTTAATTTTTTCGCTTTTTCGATCAGCAGCAGCTTTGCCGACACCGTATCAATGGCATCAATGATGTAATCGTATTCGCCAAACGGAATTTTTTCGGCGGTTTCCGCTCCGAAAAAGAACGGGTATTCGACAACGGTCATAGCCGGGTTGATGTCGTGCATCCGTTCGGCAGCCACACGGATCTTGGCTTGCCCGAGCGTAGAATGTAAAGCGACAAGCTGACGGTTCAGGTTGGAAACCGAAACGGTGTCGTTGTCGCAAAGGCCGACCCAACCGACCCCGGAGCGTGCCAATGCCTCCGCCGCAAAGGAGCCGACACCGCCGACACCGAACAACAGAACACGGCTTTTTTGCAGTTTTCGGATGGCGTCTTCGCCCATGAGCATGGCGGAGCGCATAAAAGCTTTTTCCATTTTATCTCTTGCTTTCCTTTGCGGTCGGGAGGTGCACAAACACCATGACCGGTTTCTTCTCAAAGTTTGTAATAAAATATGTTATCAAAAATCAGTGTAAATTGCAAGCATTTTGAAAATTTGGCAATGCTGTGGCATTTTTATGTTGGATTTCCGGGGCGCTTGTGTTATAATGGCTGCAAAAGGAGGTCTTGTTATGAAGATGATTCAGAAAATCAGCGCATTTTTATTGATCGCCGCCATTCTGTTTTGCCTGTCCGGCTGTTCGGAGAAAAAAATCGGGCAGAACGACTACGAAGAGTGGTTTGTGAACGGCGTTGAGCCTGCTTATGCCGGCTATATTGCAAGCGGAAAAGCCGAAAATGCTCCTTCGTCCAGCCTTTCGCTTTTGATTGCATCCGATGATTATGTGAAAGAAATTTTCCGTTTTATGAAAGACGGCACAAAGCCGGTTGCCGCCGAAATCACAGAAGAAAACGGTGTGTACACCTATGCCTTCGGCACTTTCCGGCAGGTTGTGGAGTTCAGCAAAGAAAAACCTGCCATGAAAATCACGATGCACCAAAGCGATGTTTCCGAAGACCGTATCGAATTTATTGCGATCTTCACCCAAAAAGGGAATCGGTATTATCTTCAGTTCCTTTCCCCCGATTACCTCGATTATGCCGAAGTGAAATTTAATGAAAAAGGCGGTTCGGCTCTTCGCCGGGGTGATTTGTCTGAGCTGCCCTATGATATTTTTAGCCAGGATATTCCGTCCGGCTTTGCAAAGGAGAAATAAATCAAGTGAAACAGATGAAAACAGAACTGCATGATTATGACATTTTTCCGAAAGTTTTTCCGGTAGGAAAAGAAGTGAACATCACCATTAAGCCCATGGGGCTTCATGCGGCCTTCACGGAAGAAAGCTACTGCATGGTGATTTGTCCGCTGGATGAAGGCATCGACCGTGACTATCCGCATCTGTCCGGCTATGAATACCATACTGTCAGCCCGGAGGCGGACGGATGTATCCGTTTCACGCATACCTTTGAAACCGAGCAGGAGTATTTTATTCGCCTGAAGGTGAACGATAAACGCCTTGTTCAGCTTTCGGTTTTTGCCGTAGCTGAGGATTTGTGCGGCCGTTATCCGTTTGTGGGTGATTTGCATATGCATACATTCCGTTCGGACGGAAGACAGTCTCCTGCCGTGGTGGCGGCAAATTACCGCCGTTACGGTTATGATTTCCTTGCCATTACGGATCATCGCAGATATTATCCGTCCCTGGAGGCAATCAAGGCCTACGAAAAGGTGAATATCGAATATACTCTTGTCCCCGGTGAAGAAGTTCATATGCCGAAGGGCGATGAGAATCACATCAACGATGTTCATATCGTCAACTTCGGCGGCACCTACAGCGTGAATGCTCTGGTGCGCCGTGAGCGTGCTGATGATGCGGGTATGGAAATCTGCAACCTCAAAGAAAACCGCTCTACTGTGGAAAACTGCCCGGAGCAGATGAGCGAGGAGGAGTTTTACCGCACGGTGGATGCTTATGCCGACACCATTAAAATTCCCGAGGGTGTGGAACGCTTTTCCTACGCTGCCTGCCAATGGGAGTTTGAGCAGATCAAAAAAGCCGGTGGTCTGGCGATTTTTGCGCACCCGTTCTGGATCAACGATGTTTACCATGTGCCGGTCAAGCTCAGCGAGGCGCTGTTTGCCGATCGCAAATTCAGTGCATTTGAAGTCCTCGGCGGTGAGAATTACTTTGAGCAGAACGGCTTTCAATCCATATTCTACTATGAGCAGTGCGCCAAGGGGTTCAAGTGCCCGGTCGTCGGCAGCACCGACAGTCACAGCAGCATCAACAACCGCAATGCCCGTATTTGTTCAACCATCGTTTTTGCACCCGAGAACACAAGAGAGGCACTGGTTGCTTCCGTCAGCGATATGTACAGCGTTGCGGTGGATACCATCAGCACCGAGTACCGCCTGGTGGGTGAGCTGCGTTTGGTGCGTTATGCCGACTTTATCTACAACCATTTCCTGCCCCTGCATGATGAACTGTGCTATGAGGAAGGCCGTTTGATGCGTGAGTACGCCTGCGGAGATGAGGATGCGGCGCGTATGCTCGATGCGATTTACGGGCGCATGAAAAAGCAGAGAGAAAAATATTTTGCCTTTTAATTCTCTGCCTCTAATATTCTGACACGAGAGCCCCGGCTTTTTCAGCCGGGGCTTTTCTGTATATTAAAAAAATACAAAAATTCTTTTTTTAATTGATTTATTACGAGAAATGTGTTACAATTGGTGTTCAGAATGGAGGAGAAGACCAAATGGAGTATTTGAACCAAATCAAAGACTTTTTTACTCAGGCAGGCGGCGTGATTTCTTCGTTCCGTGTGTCGGATTTATTAGATATTCTGCTGGTTGCGTTTGTGTTTTACAGTGCCATGAAGCTCGTGCGTGAGACCCGTGCCATCCAGCTGCTCAAGGGCATCGTTTTGTTTGTCGTAGTTTACTTTTTTATCTCTCTGTTTGAGATGCAGGCGAGCACTTACCTGTTTCATTCCGTTGCATCCAATGCGCTGCTCTTCATCGTTATCATTTTCACGCCGGAGATCCGCCATGCCCTTGAAAGCATGGGGCGCAGCGGTCTGGGGCCGGTCGTCAGCTTCGGCCGCAGGGAACGGGAGAAGAACAGCGAAAAAATCAACAGTATGATCACGCAGGTGTGCCGTTCCGTCAGCTCCATGAGCGAAAAGAAAATCGGTGCCTTGATTGTTTTTGAGCGCAGTACGCTGCTCGGCTCGATCATCGAAACGGGCACGACGGTCGATGCGGCCACTACGCAGGAACTTATCGGCACGATCTTTTTTCCGAAAACGCCGCTGCATGACGGCGCAGCCATTATCCGAAACGACCGTGTGATTGCGGCAGGCTGTATTTTGCCGCTGACCAAGAATAACGAAATCAACAAAGAACTCGGCACCAGGCACCGTGCAGCCATAGGCATCTCGGAGGAAAGCGATGCGATCGTTGTGGTGGTGTCGGAGGAAACCGGTTATATCTCAATTATTGAACACGGCACGATCCAGCGTGATATCACCGCTGCCGAATTGCATGAAAGGCTCCAGACAGAGCTTATCGGTGATTTTAACAGCCGGAAGTCTTCTGTTTTTTCACGCATTGCCGAACGGATAAAGGGAGGAGAAAAAAGATGAAGCGTTTGGCGAAATTGGCGCACCGCCTTATTTACGACAATAAGCTGCTGATGATCGTTTCCCTTGCCGTTTCCGTTTTTGTGTGGCTGTTTGTCACCATTTGGCTCAGCCCTACCGATACGGTGGTGCTCAAGGATGTTCCGGTTGAGCTTGAGCTGGCGAACAGTGTTCCGGCACAATTCGGTCTGGAGGTGTTCGGGCAGCGTGATTATACGGTTGATGTTGAAATAACCGGCAAGCGTTATGTCATCGGCGGTCTGACCTCCGATTCCAAGGCTGTTAAGGTGATCGCACAAACTCAATATGTTGATTCGGCGGGAAAAAGCCGACTGGATTTGAAGGCGACCAAAGTTCATGAGGACGATGAGTTTGAAATCGTTTCACTTTCCGCCGATGCGATTGAGGTGTACTTTGACACCTATGTTGAAAAGGATTTCCCGCTGGAGGTGAGCATGGAAGCTCCCGATGGCGTTGCGGAAGAGGGCTATATTACCTCGGAACCGATTTTGTCCGAAAAAGTGGTCAATGTATCCGGTCCTGCCACCGAGGTCAACAGCATTGTCCGTGTTGAGGCGAGGGTGGAGCTTGAAAAGCCCCTGACGCAAACAAAAACCTTTGATGCGGAAATGGTTGCTCAGAATGAAAACGGGGGAACCGCTCATTACCTCACTTTTGATAAGGATAATTCCGTTGTTTCGGTCACGGTGCCGGTTTATTTGGTGACCGAAAAACCGACCTCAGTGGAATTTATAAATGCGCCGCTGCGTTACCACACTTCACCGCCTGCCTATCAGATTTCACCAACGGTGCTGAAGGCCGGCGTGCAGGGCATCGAAGATGAGGATGAAACAGACACGATTTCGGTTGCTACGATTGATTTCGCTGCGCTGAAGCCCGGCACAAATGAGTTTACAATTCCGGTCAACGAGATCAACGGCGTTAAGGTGATTTCCCAAACAGAAGCTATTCAGGTGACTGTTTCGGTGCCGGATTGCACGACCGCTTCACGCAGACTGACGCAAAGCAACATCAACTGCACCAATGTGCCGAAGGGTTACGAGGTCGGTCGGATCAGCAAAGGCATTGACGAGGTCACGCTGGTCGGCCCTGCCGCTTCGGTTCAGTCCGTTAAGGCGCAGGATATAATCGCTGTGCTGGATCTGACCGATGCCGACCCCGATGCAGCCGAGCAGACCTTTGAGGCGGTCATGAGCATTAAAGACAACGATGACTGCTGGGTATACGGAACTTATTCCGTAACATTGATGAAAAAATAATCTGAAAAGGAGATGACAGCCCATGAAAAAATCAAAAACCGTTTTGTGCCTTCTTTGCCTTTGGGTGCTGTTGTCTTCTCTGCTGTGCGGCTGTGAAATCGGTCCGAATTCCATCGAAAGCTTAATGCGTCCGCCTCATGCCGCAAGCGGACAGGAGCTTGAAAAAGCACTCAGCTCCCTGTTGGGCAGCGGTGTTTCACTTCATTCCCCGCAGTCCGGGTCGTGCCACACGGCGGTTACGCTGCACGACCTTAACGGCGACGGGCAGGAGGAAGCCGTTGTGTTTTACAGCCGTGCTTCGGCTTCCATTCGGATGTGCGTGCTGCGGCAAAACGGGGATGAGTGGCAAAAGGTCAACGATTTTGCCGGAGACGGCAGCGGCATCTATTGCCTGGATTTTGACGACATGAACGGCGACGGCTGCAGCGAAATTTTTGTCGGCTGGTATCTGTTTAACGATAAATCAAAAAAATCCATGACGGTGTATTCCTGCACCGAAGAAAACAAACATCTCTCGGTTGCGGTTTGCACATCGGAATCTTACGATTGCTATGCTCTGGCGGATGTGCTGAACAATGGCGGTAAACAGCTGCTTTTGGCATATGCCGATGCATCCGGGGCGCAGACCGTTACCGCTTTCAAACGCATTGAGCTGGATGCTTCCGGCCGGGTGCTCACCGCAGGAAGCGTTCCGATGGATTCACGCATTGTGCGCATTGATTCACTTGCTTTCGACCAACCGAAAGAGAGCAGATATCCCCGCATTTTTGTCGATGCGCAGCTTTCGGAAAATCAGATGATTACCGAAGTGCTTCTCTGGTCGGATGAACGCAGCAATTTCTATTGTCTGTTCCATGAAAAAGGCAGCGGCCTTAACACCCTGACCCAACGGGGGAATACGCTTCGCTGTGCCGATGTTGACAACGACGGTTTGATCGAAATACCGCTTCGTAAAGAGCTCAGGCAGAGTAAGGCGGGTGAAGTGGCAATGGGTTATGTGCTGGAATGGTCCGGTCTGCAGGGCAAAACTCCGGTGCCCAAAATCTATTATGCGGTCAACATTGCACTGAATTATAAGGTTTTTCTGCCGAAGGAATGGATCGGAAAAATTTCCGTTCATTACACCGATGCATCGCATTGGAGCTTTGTAAACAACCGAAACGAGGAGCTGTTTTCCATCACGGCACGGGAAACATCTCTGCTCAGCGAAACAAAAGATTCTGTTACCGTGCTTGATGATACTTCGGAACCCGGAATGACCTATTATTGCCGGGTGACGAAAAAAGGCGAAGCGTTCGGCGTAACGGAGGAAAGTCTGAAAGCATACTTTGAATATACTTCGGGAGGAAATGTAAAGTGAAAAAGGTGTTGGTAGCCGAAGATGAGGCGGCGATCCGTGAGTTTATCGTTATCAACCTGAAACGAAGCGGATACGAAGTGCTTGAAGCGGAAAACGGTTCCGCTGCGCTTGACATATATCAGGAAAACGGGGAAGAAATCGACATAGCAATTCTGGATATCATGATGCCCGAAACCGATGGTCTGACTGTGTGCAGAACGCTGCGTGAAAAAGACAAGAACATCGGTATTATCATGCTTACCGCCAAAACGCAGGAAATGGACAAAATCACGGGGCTGATGATGGGCGCCGACGATTATGTGACCAAGCCGTTTTCTCCGTCGGAGCTGATGGCGAGAGTGGATGCGATCTATCGCCGTGTTTCGCTGAACAAAGCCTATGCGGAAAAGCCGCAGGAAGACCGTTATATTTTGACGAGCGGCGGTTTTTCGCTCAATTTGCGTAACCGCACGCTGACCAAAAACGGCGTGCCGATCGAGCTGACTCAGGTTGAATTTCAAATCATGGAATATTTTCTTTCCAATCAGGGGGCGGCTCTTGACCGAAACGATATTCTGACACGGGTCTGGGGCGAAAATTATTTTGGCGAAGATAAAGTGGTGGATGTGAACATTCGCCGTTTGCGCATGAAAATCGAAGATATTCCCTCAACCCCGGTTCATCTGACTACGGTTTGGGGTATGGGTTATAAGTGGATCCCGTAACAGAAACAAAGCTCGTGAAAGGCGGTGAACAAAGCATGAAAATTCGTGGAATGAGCCGAAGATGGTTTTTTTCCTCTTTCTGCGTTTTTGCAGGTTTGCTGATCGTTCTTTTCACCGGTCTGTTTCTCTTTATTGTGGATTATCACTATGATTATGCTTACACGGTGATGAATGAGCGTGCCAATGACCTGGTCAGCAGCTATTTTTCACCTTATCTCGATGGCTCAGAGGAAAATTTCATTGCCGGAGCGGTCAGCTTTATTGAGGATTTTTCGGATAAGAGCATGATGGAGGTGTGGGTACTTGACAAAAACGGTCAGCCCGTTATTTCTTCCTCCGGATTCCTGGTCGATCCGAAAACCGAAATGCCCGATTACACCCGGGCGGTGAATTCCACCACCGAAAAAGGCAGGTGGACGGGGCGCAACCCAAACGGCGAAAAAGTCATGGCAATTACGATGCTGCTGCCCGACCGTGTCGGTGCGGTGCGGTATATCAGCTCCATGAAAAATATTGACCGCCAGCTTATTGGCTTTGCCGCCGTCATTCTTGCTTTTGTTGCGGTTATGCTGTTTGTAGTCTGGCTGTTGAATTACCGCTTTATCCGCATGGTGGTTTCGTCGGTTCACTCGATCAACACAACGGCAACTTTGCTCGGCAAGGGTGACTGGTCGGCTCGTGTTGACACCAAGGGGATGCACGATGAGGTCAGTGAGCTCGGGCAGAGCTTTAACAATATGGCGGCAGAGCTCGGTCAGACAGAGAGTCTGAAGAATGACTTTATTTCCACGATTTCTCATGAGCTTCGCACACCGCTGACCGCCATCAAGGGCTGGGGCGAAACGATTATTCAGCTGGCGGACACCGACCCGGAAACGACCTCCAAGGGCATGAGCGTTATCGTCAGCGAATCGCAGCGTCTTTCCGATATGGTCGAGGAGCTGCTTGATTTTTCACGGATGCAGAACGGTCAGATGCAGGTGAATCTGACCAAAATGGATGTGCTTGCCGAATTGGACGATGCGGTATTCACTTTGAAAGACCGTATCCTGCGGGAAGGTCTGGAGCTGATTTACAATGTTCCGCATTATCCGATTCCCATGCAGGGTGATCCGGCAAGGATCCGTCAGGTTTTTGTGAATCTGATCGACAATGCCGTCAAATACAATGAGCATGGCGGAAAAGTGATCATTTTAGCGGAAATGCGCAATGAAAATCTGGTCATCTTTTTCACTGATACGGGCTGCGGGATCGCTCCCGAAAACATTTCAAAGGTCAAAAACAAGTTCTTCCGTGCGAATTCTTCGGTTCACGGCACCGGCATCGGTCTGGCGGTTGCGGATGAAGTGATTCAAATGCACGGCGGAACGCTTGAAATAAACAGTGTGGTAGGTGACGGAACTACGGTTACGGTTACGCTCCCGGTTGACCCGGTGGAGCTGCCCGAATCGCCGCTGCCGGAAAGGACAGAAACAAATGAGCAGTAAAGAAAAAATCAAGTACTCGGGTGTCGGCGGCGAGGCGCTGATCGAGGGTATCATGATGAAAGGTCCCAAAGGTGCATCCATGGCGTGCCGTATGCCGGACGGAAGCATTGATGTGACCGAAAAAGAGTTTCATTCGGTGCTTGATAAGCATCCGGTTCTCAAAACTCCGTTCATCCGCGGACCGATCGCTTTTGTGGAACAGATGATTTTCGGCTACAAGTGCATGATGGAATCGGCGGAGAAAACAAGCTTTGATACCTCTGACCTCAATGAGGAGGAAATGTCCAAGCTCGATAAGTGGCTCAGTGATCACTTCGGGCCGAAGATGATGGCAGTCATCGGCGCAATCGCCATGGTACTCGGCTTCGGTCTGGCATTTGTCATTTTCTTTTGGCTTCCGACCTTTTTGACCGATATGATCAATAAATATCTGGCACATGACACGCTTACCCGCATCCGACCGCTGATCGAGGGTATCATGCGCATGATCATTTTTGTGGTCTATATGTGGGCAGTATCTCAGATGAAAGATATCAAGAGGGTGTTTCAGTACCACGGTGCGGAGCATAAATCCATTTTCTGCGTCGAGCACGGACTTGAGCTCACCGTTGAAAATGTCCGAAAGCAGATTCGTTTTCATCCCCGCTGCGGTACCAGCTTTATTTTCATAACCATCATCCTCAGCATTGTTGTTTCATCCCTCGTGGTTGTTATCGCACCCGGTGTGCGTGATGTTCGTCTGCTGTGGATCGGCATTAAGATTTTACTTTTGCCGTTGATCATGAGCCTGGGCTATGAGTGCATCCGCCTTGCAGGCAAACACGACAATGTTTTTACGCATATTCTTTCGGCACCCGGTCTGTTCATGCAGCGTATTACGACCAAAGAACCCACGGATGATATTATTGAGGTTGCCATTGCCGCCATTAAAGTGGTCATTGATGACCCGGATGAGGAAGAACCGAACACCGATGAAGCTGAATGAGTTTCGCAAATCTGTAACGGAACGGCTGCTTCCCGTTTCGCAGGAGGATGCCGGGTTTGAGGCAGACTGTTTGCTTGCCGATACACTCGGCTGCGGCAATTCGCTGCTGCCTGCACTGGCAAAACAGGAGCTGGATTCTGCCGCCGTGCAGGCGGTGAACGAAAAGCTTCTCCGTCGGCTGAACGGTGAGCCGCTCCAATATATTTTAGGGGAGTGGGAGTTTTTCGGGCTTCCGTTTTCGGTCGGAGAAGGTGTTTTAATTCCGAGACCCGAAACCGAACAGCTTGTTGAACTGGTTTTGGAACACCTGAAGAACCGAAAAAATCCGCAGGTGCTGGACTTGTGCGCCGGAAGCGGCTGTATCGGCATTGCGATTGCCGCTCAGCGTACCGATGCGGCGGTGACGCTGCTCGAAAAGTCCGAACAGGCTTTTGCTTATCTGCAAAAGAATATTGAAAAAAACAAAGTCAACAATATTACGGCAATTCAAGGCGATTTGTTTACCGCAACGAACCGTTTTTCAAACCGGTTTGATGCGATCGTGTCCAATCCGCCTTATATCAGAACCGATGAGCTTGCCATGCTGCAGCGTGAGGTTCAGCGTGAACCGAACATGGCGCTGGATGGCGGTGAGGACGGCTTGATGTTTTACCGTGCGATTGCCGGACAGTATACGCCGCTCCTGAAAGAGGACGGGTTTCTTGCCGTTGAAATCGGCGAAGATCAGGGCAAGGCGGTGTCGGAGATTCTCGGACAGGTCTTTTTTGATGTAACGGTTTTGCCGGATTACAGCGGACAGGATCGCATGGTGTTGGCTCAACACAGGAAGGAGAAAAGGGATGCTTTTTGATTTATTTCGCATGGGCAGTATGACAAGAGAAGCGAGAATTGCGCTTTTGATGAGTGCCTGCGCAAGGGTTTTCGTCATTTTCTGCGTGCTTCCCATTCACGAATATGCACACGCTCTGGTGGCTCACAAGCTGGGGGATGATACGGCGCGCCTGAAAGGGCGCATGACCATTGCACCCATGGCGCACATTGATCCGATCGGTGCACTGATGATTTTTCTGGTCGGTTTCGGCTACGCCAAGCCGGTGCCGGTGAATATGCGCAACTTTCGCCGTAAACGCCGGGACGGTGCCGCCGGGAATGTCTACTATATGGGTTCCGATATGACCTATGATTCCAAGTATGCAAAAAAGTGTATGGCTTTGGTTGCGCTGGCAGGTCCCGTATCGAATTTGCTCATGGCAATGGTGTCCCTGCTGTTTCAAAATGTGATTCGCTATGTGCTTCCCGTTACGGCCGTTTCGGCGGTACTCTATTGGTTTTTCTATTACTGCGCTTCGGTTAATGTTGCACTGGCGTTGTTTAATTTTCTTCCGATTCCGCCGCTGGACGGCTCCCGCATTTTGAATGTGGTTTTGCCCGACCGTGCATATTACAACCTGATGAAATATGAACGCTATATTATGATCGGCGTGTTTGTCCTGATTCTTACCGGTGCGCTGGATGCTCCGCTGAGCTGGCTGCAGCAGGTCGTAGTCGGCGGTCTGGATGCACTGGTCAGTCTGCCGTTCAAACTGCTTTAAGGGAGAATACCGCATTGGAAAGCATACAGTACAAAACCGAAGTTTTTGAGGGTCCGCTGGATTTGCTGCTGCATCTGATCAGCAAGCATAAGGTCAGCATCAATGATGTGGTCATTACGGATTTGATTGACCAGTATATCGCCTATATCCGGCAAATGCAGCTGGAAAATATGGATGTTGCCAGTGAGTTTTTGGAAATGGCAGCAAGATTGGTTTATATCAAAACCGTTTCCCTTTTGCCGGTGTATGACGAGGGAGAAAAATTGCAGGAGGAGCTGCGGGGCGAATTAAGCGAGTATGCCGATTGTCAGCTCATGGCAGGGAAGCTTGCCAAAATTGCCAACGGCTTTGACCTGCTGCCGTCGCCGCCGGAAAAAATTGAGGCAGATATGACCTACGCCCGTACACACGCTCCGCAGGAGCTGCTTCAGGCGTACATTTCCGCTATCGGTAAGGGTGCCAGAAGGCTTCCTCCGCCTGTAGAGGCTTTCACCAAAATCGTTGCATCGAAGATCGTTTCCGTCGGTTCCCGGGTCAGCGCCATTCTTCATTCGCTGACCATCGGGCAAAAACGGAGCTTTTACGAGTTCTTCTCGGCGAGCGTTTCCCGTTCGGAAATGGTGGCAACCTTTTTAGCTTTGCTTTCGTTGGTGAAATCCAAACAGATTTACATTGACGGTGAAAAGGATTCCGCTACCATAGAATTGATCGAACAGGGGGAAAGCGAATGAACGCAAAAGAAATGACTGCGGCGTTGGAGGCAATGCTTTTTGCTTCGGGGGAACCGCTTGAAATATCCCGCATGGCTCAGGTGCTTGAATGTGACATCGGGCAGATCGAAAACCTCCTGCTTGGTTTGTCAAATGAATTGAATGAACGGGGCAGTGGCCTTTGCGTGTGCAAGTTAGGCGACAAATATCAGATGTGTTCCCGTTCTCAGTACGCTCCGCTTTTGCGTGAGCTGCTTGACCTCAAGCGCAACACGCCGCTTTCGCCGGCGGCGTTTGAGGTGCTTGCCGTTGTAGCCTATAATCAGCCGGTCACTAAGTCTTTTGTTGAGCAGGTGAGAGGTGTGGATTGTTCAGGCGTTATTTCGACATTGTGTCAGCGCGGTTTGATTGAGGAAAAGGGGCGGTTGGAGCTGCCCGGCCGTCCGCTGATTTACGGAACGACGGCTCACTTTTTGCGCTGCTTTTGCGTGTCGGAGCTGGACGAGCTTCCGCCGCTGCCCGAAAAAAGCGATGATAAGCTGAAAGAAACGATTGAAAATAACGAACGAAACCGTTTGGAAAAGCAAAACACCGGAGGGATGGAAACGGTCGTTTTGCCCGATGAGGATGAGCGAATCTCAGAGGCAGAGGATACTGCTTTTAACGAAGCGTTTACCTGATATCAAAAAAAGAGGTGAAAGCGTTTGACTGCACTTTGGATCATACTCGGTATTATTCTGTTTTTTGTTGTTGTGCTTTCTGTTCGGGTCACGGTGCTTTTTGATTATAACGAGCAGTTGAAACTGGATGTTCGATGGTTGCTGCTGAACATTCCCGTTTACCCGTCCAAGCCGAAAAAGAAGAAGCCGAAAAAGGAAAAGGAAGAAAAACCCGAAGAAAAAAAGAAAGAAGAACCCAAGCCCAAAAAAGAAAATATGTTTGCCGCTTTTTACAAAAATCAGGGCTTTTACGGCATTATGGAATTGCTCGGAAATGTCAAGCGTGCCCTGGGTGGTATGTTTTCTTCCATGGGGCGTCACTTTGTGTTCCGTGAGCTGAAATGCTACTTTACAGTCGGTGCCGGTGATGATGCCGCTCAAACTTCTATGCTCTACGGCAAAACCTGTGCTGCCGTGTTCCCGGTCATGGGTCTGATCACCAGTACCTGCCATGTCAAAGAATATGACTGTGCGGTTCGTCCCGATTTTATCAAAGGTGAAAAATCGGCTGTTGTGCGGGCTGTTTTTTCCGTGCGTCCGATTTTTTACATAAATGCGCTGTTGGTCTGCGGTGTGAAGCTCTTCTTCCGTGTCATTCTCAAATTTATGAATGGCGCAAAAGCACCCAAAGCTGCAAACACATCAACTGTTAATAATTCCAAGGAGGAACAAAAATAATGAAAGAACAATCAGCATCCGGTATCCTTGCAACTGCTATCGAAAAAATCCGTGACCTTGTCGATGTCAGTACTATTGTCGGCGAACCCGTGTATTCCGCTAACGGCATCACCGTTATTCCGGTTTCCAAAGTCACCTACGGCTTTGCTTCGGGCGGCTCTGATTTTCCGTCGAAGGCCAATGCCGATATTTTCGGCGGCGGCGGCGGTGCCGGCATCACCATCACACCGGTCGCTTTTGTGGTTATCAACAAAGACAATGTTACCGTCAAGTCGGTTCCCACGGCTGACGGAACAGCGGAAAAGCTTGTCAGCCTGATTCCCGAAATGGTCGATACCGTCAACGGCTTGATCAACAAGAAGAAGGACGACGGCGCCGAAGTTATCAGCGAATAAAAACGCAATTCCGTAAACTCACCTGCATATATTTTATTACATTAAATGTGGCAGGTGCTGTGAAATGGTGAAAAGGATTTTCTGCACAGCGTTGTTTTTGGCTGTGTTGGGTTTTTGCGCCTTTGCGCAGGAGAAGCCGGAGGTTTCCGCTAAGGGAGCGGTGCTGATGGTGGCAGACACAGGGGAAGTCCTTTTTGCCCAAAACGAAAAAGAACGCCTCGGCATTGCCAGCACGACCAAAATCATGACGGCTCTGCTCACGTTGGAACAGGCAACGCCCGACCGTGTGGTGCAGACAACACCCGAAATGGTGAATGTGGAGGGAACCTCCATGGGGCTGAAGGTTGGCGATTCGGTCAGTTTTTATGCGCTGGTTTACGGAATGCTCTTGTCCTCGGGGAACGATGCCGCCAACACGGCGGCAATTTCCGTGAGCGGTTCCGTCAAGGCTTTTGCCGCTTTGATGAACCGGAAGGCGAAGGAAATCGGCATGAAAGATACGCACTTCGTGACACCGTCCGGTCTGGATGATAAAGCGCATTATTCCACGGCATACGATATGGCTCTGCTCGGTTGTTATGCGTTGAAAAACCCGTTGTTTGCCGAAGCCTGCTCAGCGCAGAAAGCAATACTTTCTTACGGAAAAGAGCCGTGCCGCCGCTGCCTGACGAACCACAACCGGCTTTTACGGAGTCTTCCGGGTGCTTTCGGCATCAAAACCGGGTTTACAAAAAAGAGCGGCCGCTGTCTGGTTTCGGCGGTGCAGCGCAGCGGAATGACCCTTGTTTGCGTTACGCTCTGTGACCCGAACGACTGGACAGACCATGAAAATCTCTATGAGTACGGTTTTTCCGTGGTTCAAAACAAAAAAGTCGAAACAACTGCGCCGGGTTCCGTATGCGTGTTCGGTGCCTCGGTGTCCCGTGTGGCGGTTCGTGCTGCAGAAGAGCTGTGTGTCCCCGTGACAGACCGTTCTGCTGCCGTTACACAGCGGGTTCTGCTTGCTCCATATTGTTTTGCACCCGTTCAAAAAGGGGATGTGCTCGGGCGTGTCGAAGTGCGTTTAGGTAACCGCATTGTGGCGAGCACGGCGCTTGTGGCGCAGGAAACCGTACAGGCGGTGACCGAAGAAAAAGAAACAAACCGTGCATTCGGGCACATCGCCCGATTTTTTCAGAAACGATTCAGAAAGGGCAATGACCCGGAATAGGGTCAAGCGTATTCATTATGCCGGATAATAAAGTAAGATTACAAAAATTCATGGCAGACAGTGGCATTGCCTCCCGCAGAAAGTGTGAGGAGATGATCGCCGACGGTCTGGTCAAGGTCAACGGGGTTAAAGCCTCGATCGGTGACAAAGTTGACCCGAAGCATGACCGTGTTTCCGTACAGGGTCGCAAGATAGCGGCGCAGGAGGATCTGCGCTATATCATGCTGCATAAGCCGAGAGGGTTTATCACGACCATGCAGGACGAGCAGGGGCGCCGCTGTGTTGCGGAGCTTGTGCAGGATGTCGGCGTGCGGGTGTATCCGGTCGGGCGGCTTGACCGTGAGTCGGAGGGAATGCTGCTCATGACCAATGACGGTGCATTTTCCAATGCCATGACACATCCGACACGCCATGTCCCGAAATACTACCGGGTAACGATCCGGCCGTCTATTACCGATGAACAGCTTTCCGCTTTTTCCGACGGAATTGTGATTGACGGGCGCAAAACCGCTCCGGCAGGGATCCATGTGCTGGAAAAGCAGGAGGGAAGAACGGTGGTGGAGGTTGCGCTATATGAGGGACGCAACCGCCAGATCCGCCGAATGTTCGAGGAACTCGGCATCGAAGTTGCCCGTTTGAAGCGTACGGCGATCGGTTCGGTGAAGCTCGGGATGCTGCCGCAGGGCAAGTGGCGTGATTTAACACCCGATGAAGTGCGCAAGCTGATGCTTGCCGCAGAAAGGAACAGCAGGCATGATTGAATTCAAGCCGGATATCCACGGTGAAACGGTGCAGTATCAGGCGGTGGAAAACGGTAAAACGGTCGGGCGTATTACGCTCACCTTTCACAAAACCGCTGCCGCTGTAAAATATGTGGAAGCACTCGATGACGAAACGGCAGAAGGGCTGATTCGCAGTGCCTTAAATGCGGCGGCCAATCGAGGTGCCTACACCTGCGTATATGAACCGGACGATTTTGTTTCGGTTGCGGCTTTGCTTGGCTTTGAGGAGGAGAACGGGAAACGAACCGGTGAAATTCCTTTCTTGTTGGCAGGGCATTGCTGTAAAAAGCCTCAAAATGGTAAATAATGTCATTTTCTTGACAAAATTCAACAATTTTTGATACGATATCCGGGATATCGGGATTTGAGATAAAGGAGCTGACAAAATGGTCAGAAGTATGACAGGCTTCGGTCGCGCACAAAGGGAGCTTGACGGCATGAGCATTTCCGTTGAGCTGAAAAGTGTGAATCATCGCGGCTTTGAATTCAGCTGCAAAACGCCCCGTACCTACGGCTTTTTAGATGATAAGCTGAAAAATCTGTTTCAAAGCGTGATTACAAGGGGCAAAGTGGAATGTTATGTTTCCATCAGCGCACTTGACAGTGATGACTGCGTGGTGGAGGTGAATCATTCCCTGGCGAGCGGATATTATGCCGCCTTAAAAGAACTGGCGGAACGCTATCAGCTGCGGGACGATTTTTCGGTGTCCACGCTGGCACGGTGCAGCAGCGACATTTTTGTTGTCCGTAAAAATGCGGCGGATGAGGATGCTGTCTGGGCGGCTGTTTCCGCTGTTGCGCAGGAGGCGGCGAATGTTTTCGTAGCCATGCGTGAAACCGAGGGTGAGCGGCTGAAAGCGGATGTGCTTGCCCGTGCGGAAGTGATTATCGGCGATGTTGAATACATTGAGCAGCGTTCCCCCGAAACGGTAAAAGAGTATAACGACAAATTGCTCGAACGCATGAAAACCCTGTTGGGGGATATCCATGTGGATGAACAGCGTCTGCTGACAGAAGCGGCGATTTTCGCCGATAAAGTTGCCGTAGCGGAGGAAACCGTCCGCCTGCGCAGCCATATTGACCAACTGAACCTGCTGCTCAACAGCAGTGAGCCGGTCGGCCGCCGGCTGGACTTTTTGGCGCAGGAGATGAACCGTGAGGCAAATACGATCGGTTCCAAGTGCCAGAATGTTGACATTACCAAGCGTGTGCTCAACATCAAAGCGGAAGTGGAAAAGATTCGTGAGCAGATTCAGAATATTGAGTAAGGGAGCGAACGCAAGTGAAATTGATCAACATCGGTTTCGGCAATTTGGTGAATGCAGGCCGTCTTGTGGCGATCGTCAGCCCGGAATCTGCCCCGATAAAGCGTATTATTCAGGACAGCAAGGAAAAGGGTATGCTGATTGATGCCACCCATGGCAGACGAACCCGTGCGGTGCTCATCACCGACAGTGACCATGTCATTCTGACCTACCTTCAATCCGAAACTGTTGCCAACCGTTTGAATGATTATGATGACGGAACAGAGTCCGAG
>JAZUJI010000157.1:0-31242 GCA_045642685.1 Acutalibacteraceae bacterium
TTGTTCGTCCACATTCTGCTCTAAACGGTCTTACCCCGGCTCAGGTTGCCGGTTTGAATTTATCTAAACAAAGAAAACGGGAGTTTTTGCTCGTTGCGTGAAGCTTTTCTATGATTTCGTGAGCTTTTCCTTTCATTTTAAGTTTACACTGCCGGTATTTCTATTCTATACCATTCCGGAGGTTTACACAAGATTTAAGAAAGACTCGAGGAAGCGTAAATTTCACAAACATCAGAAAGCAGTAAGTTAATCAGCTTCATATGATTACTTCTTGAGTTGAATTCATCAAGAGACAATGTATCATTTTCAAGCTGTTCAAGCAGTAAGTCGTTTTCAGCTTCAAAAGAATGATAATTAATCCGTGACTTCATTTCCATCAATCTATCATTCATGTTTGCATTGGCTTCGATGACACTTTCGTCAGCACTGTTATTTTTCTTTTTAATGTTTTGATAGATTGATTGATTCGTACTTGGTGTATTAGTATTTGGTTCATTCGTAATTGATATATTAGTATTTGATTGTGATGGATTTTCCATATGTGGGTTTTCCACTTGTGGATTTTCCATTTCTGGATTTTCCATATGTGGGTTTTCCGTTGACGGCTTTTCCGTTGACGGTGCAGGCATTGATGCGTGACCAACGAATTCAGGGTTCGTTCGCTGAGTCTTGTCCATATCATAAGGGACTTCATAGATGTGATATACGATACCATCTATCACGCCCTTCTCGTTGCGAGTACGTTCGCGTTTGATGTAATGCGCATTCTCAAGCTCCTTGATGGTTGCCGAAATGCTGGACGGACCATCTTTGCAAATACAATTCAGTCCTCCGATAGTGAAATCCCAATTATCTGGCAGCCGCAGCATCTTCGACAACAAACCGACAGCCTTCAGCGACAGATTCGGGTCGTCCAGGTGGTAGTTGGACATAACGGTATAATTTTTTACTTTTTCAACTCTGCAAATTGACATAGCATAACTTCCTTTCTTTTTGGTTTTCCGTGTCATATGCAATTCAACACGGAAAACTCTCTTGTTTTATTTTTAATGTAGTTGCTGGCAGCCATGGCTTCCTAACCTTTTAAGCACTGACTGCATGGGCTGCGGCAAATGCTCCCATAACTATTGTAGCGATTCGCCGCCAAGAGGGAGGGTAATGTGTGAAAAACATCTCATGTCCATTTCGGTGTTAAGCGCTTGTATTCTTCTGTCAGTCCCTTTTCCTCAATAAACTCTTCCGCTTTGTTTGCTCGACCGAGCGCCTTGTCTTTTTTTTCTTTCTCTTGTCGTGCTTGGGTTTTGGCCTCTTCCAATCTTTGTTTCAGGTCGGCATTCTTCGCTTTGAGGCTCTGGATTCTTTCATCCTTATCGACCGCTTTAACCGCCCACTCAGTCTGAAGCTCCATTTCTTTTGCTTTTCGGGATACTGTATCATAGGCTTTCGCTTTTTGATACAAATGCTTGATTGCCTCTTCCGAAACGAGAACGAGTTCAACTTTTTTCTTGTCTATTTTTTTGCTTGAACGGCCATGGATTTCTGGATAAGAAAGTCCGTAGTCTTCCGACGCTCGGTACACCTCGCTGATTTTGTCTTTGAATTCGGCTACATCGGCCTTGTTCTGAATCTTTTCATCCAGCGCTTCGACCTGGCTCTGCTTTCTCTCAATCTCCTGTTCAACCTCCTGCTGTTCCCGCTTGGCGGACTGAACTGCCGCATCGGCGCTTTTCACCTTCTCTGCCGCCTGTGCTTCGTTTTGTGCGACCTGCTCCTCCCGCTTTGCGAGTTCGCTGTTCTGTTCCGCGGCCTTCGCATCCAGCTCCGCCATCATATCCGTGAAGTAACTCTTGTCATCGTGTTTCCTGCCGTGAACCTCTTCTTTGAGCTCGAACCCTGCCGCCAGAATCCGTTTGTTGATAAACTCGTGGTGAAACTGACGATACATGCGGCTCATCTGGTAACCTTCCTTTTCCGACTCATATCGGCTTTCCAGCCGCGGAATGCCGTCCTGCCCCAGCGCCTTCCCAATCGACACCTGTAAGGACAGCCCTCTGGAACATTCCGCTTCTGGCTGAAAGCACAGGTGCATATGAGGCGTGCCGTCTTTTTCATCGAAATGAAGTGCGGCATATAAAACTTGAAGATGCGGATATTGCTTTTGAAAATCCTGAAGCAGACCCCTGTACTCCTTCTCATACCAGCGGTGGATAGCTTCTCTTTGTTTCCCTTCGGCTTCGTAATACTGACGTCCGAGCGTTTCATGCTCCCCAATCTGGATAACGCATTCATAAGCGAGCGAGACTTTTCCCTGCGTCAGATTGCCGTTGTTCTTGTGCCACTCGACATACGGCGTCTTGATTTTTCTGTCGTTGCGCTTCTGCTTTGCGTTGAATTGGTCAATGACTGGTTGAAATCGCTGGTTGGTGTATTCTTCGATTGTCCTGCCCTTGAGTATGTCTGTGAGAACCACATTATCTTTGGTCAATTCGGGTGTAATGTTTTTGGACAGTTCCCGAACCCCGTTTTTTCCTAACGTGTGCATAGGCGCCAATCGTCCTACGCTCATACTGCCCGCTACCTGCATATTTCTACCCCATTTTCCAGCCTTCGCTCTCCCGTCAATCGCCCTGCCTCAAAGCGCTGTTCTGAATCGCAACCCTTTTCGCCCTGTCTCTTTCCGAATATCGCTCAGGCTGCTAACGTCTGTTCGGCGTTATTGTTCTTACCGTTAATATAGACGCCAACACGCCTCCCCGACGTTAGAGG
Organism: Acutalibacteraceae bacterium; assembly: GCA_045642685.1. Classification (GTDB taxonomy): domain Bacteria; phylum Bacillota; class Clostridia; order Oscillospirales; family Acutalibacteraceae; genus UBA8612. The sequence continues at coordinate 2,767 of JAZUJI010000157.1, forward strand.
GGCTCAAAGCCCCCTTTGACACTTCGCTTCGCTCGTATCAAAGAGTCTTTTCGCCCTTGCGCAGGGGGCGCTCTGACGAGGTCCTCTCCGAGGGGTCTTCTCAGGGGTTCACGCCCCTGGCCAGACGGCCCACCCCAGCGCCTTTTTGAACGCTGCACCATGCTCCGCCGCACAAACAAAAACGGCCCCACGCTGTGTGAGGCCATTTTTCATGGTTGATTCAATTTGGTTGCGGACAACCTCCGCCGTGCTTTGCCAATCTCTATAATAATTGTGAAAACGTCAGACCGTATTCGCACGCACCGCCGAAAAACAACAGACGCCCGTTTTTCATTCGTCTATACTTTTTTCAAGCACAACAGAGCCATTCTCTGAAAACAAAGGAAATCACATATGGGCATTAACCGAAAACTAAACGAGTTCAGACAAAACGCGACCGATGACACATGGAGAAACCTTGTAAAAAGCCACGAGGTTCTTTCATCGAATGAATTTCAGGAAAAGCATGGTTTTTCCTGGAGCGCCGTTCAAAAAGAAGCCACCGAAAAAGGGTTCTACCAGCCCAAACGAACAGCCGCAACGCCAAGGCAAACAACCGCTGTTTCTCATGATAAGAACGGGCTTAACCTCGTCGTCCCGCGGGAAATCGCGCAGGCCAGCTTCAAAACCCGCTCCGTCCAGTTCACCCTTGAAGTTGACGCCATGCTGGAACAGGTCTATCAGGCCAACCCCCAGTATGAGAAACGCTATGTCTTCAATACCCTGCTGCAGGAAGTGCTGGATAAGAGAGGGGTAAGGAAAGATAAAGGTATGATAGTGGGAGCGTGAATTAGAGATCGTTCATTATTTCAAGCAGTTTCTGATAGCTGCTGACATCGTGGTACTTCACCTTGCTGGTCGATAACTCATTGAAAAGCTTTTTAGCACATGAAATTTTCGCCTGTTCGATTGGACGCAGGTTAAGGGACTCCATCGAGCCTTTTGTTTCGGCGATGAAAAAGATATGTTTCACGGAGCCTTCATTGAAAGCGATTGCCCAGTCGGGAGAATAATTGCCAACGGGGGTTGGAATGTGGAAGCCTTTGGGCAGTTTCGCGTAAACACAGACCTCTTCGGCAGTGTCCAGGTCATTTGCAAACGTTTTTTCAATGCTGTCCTCTGCCGTTCCATCTGTGAATACATAATCCTGAATGGCTTTTTTTGCATGGAAAGCTTTATCAAAGCTCTGGCTGTTCTTTTCAACTGTGAAAATCTCATTGTCGTATGAACCGCTGACTTCATAGTAGTTAATACAGCAAACAATAGTTGAAGCCTTTTGCTCGTTGATGAGCTTGATAACCTTGGATATGAATTCCTCGGGATTCACCTTGAACATATAAACCTTGTCCAAGTCGAGCCCCTGAAGGATTAAGCTGACGGTTTTTCTTGTGAGCGTACAGCCCGATGCAATTTTGCCAATGAGGTCATACTTAACGCTGCTTGTTTCGGCGTGTTTCAAATTTTGCGTTCTTGTTTTTGCGGTTTTGAAGGCGTCGCCGCGGTTAATTTCGTGTTCGTTCATTTCAGCCTTTTGTTCACCGATTGAAATGGTGTACTGAAGCTCTGAAATATAAAGCTTCGTATTGATTGCTTTGATTGCTTTCTCAATCAGTTCTTCACTGCTGAACTCAACACGATATGTGTATTTGTGGTTGATATAGTTCCAAAGTGTTTGGAATTCTTTCTTGTAGAAATTATCATTCAGCGGATTTTCCTTCACTTTGGTTTCGTGTGCATCAGAAATCATCTGCTTCAGGATGTTTTCGTCAAAGACTGCCTGAACGAGCTTGTGCACGTCTTCGGTCATTGGCGCAAAAGCCTCAGGCAGCGCCGCCAAAGTGTTGGCCGCCATATCTTCGTGATACCTTGCGGTAATTTTTCCATCTTCATCAACATAATCGTTTTTAATCAGATAGAATTCTATCTTCTTCGCTGTGGGAGTATCAATTTGCGTTTTGACGCCGTCGACCTGAACAAACTTACCCTTGAAGTATTCGCTTGTTGCCGCTATCGGTCTGTCATAAAGAACCTCTTTGATTTCAGCTTGCAGGCCGCTGACGAAATCCTTATAGCTGTCGCTGGCGATAACGGTTAGCTTGTTAATGTCATGAACCAGGGTGCCACAGGTTTCCGTATCCATACGATTGCCGTTTTGGTTGACGCAAAGGCGCAGACCGCGACCGACCTCCTGCCGTTTTGCTGTTGTACTTTCGGAGTGCTTCAAAGTACAAATCTGAAAGACATTCGGGTTGTCCCAGCCTTCACGGAGCGCTGAATGCGAGAAAATAAACCGCGTCGGTTCTTCAAAGCTCAGCAGCCGTTCCTTATTCTTGAGAATGAGGTCATAGGCAGAAATATCGTCGGAGAATTCGCTGCCCTTTTTAAGCGTGCTGTCAATGCTCCGTCCTGTCTTTTTATCGATGCTGAAGTAGCCTTTGTGTACTTTTTTAACATCATCACAGATAGTCCTCAGATACTGCTGATACGGCGTTTTTTCGATTGTCAGGTAGTCATTGAGAACGGAAAGATACTCTTCCTCAAACATTCTTCCGTATTCGCCGAGCGTTTCATCACCGTTCTCATCATACTGACGGTATTTTGCCACTTCATCAATGAAGAAAAGGGAAAGAGTTTTGATACCTTTGCTGTAATTCTTCTCTTCTTTTTCAAAGTGAGAAATAATCGTTTCACGAATCTGGATCCTTCTCATATCCTTTTCGGACACGTCGCCGACAACCTCTCCCGTGTGAATCACTTCACCGTTGGTAAAGGTCACGCAATTGTGGAGGGGGTCAATGTCTGTGATAACAAAGCCCTTATACTGTTCCATCTGTTCTGATTTGTAGAAAAGATCATCGTTGACTTCAAGGATTCTGGTTTCGCGGTTAATAGATTTGTTGTAGCCGATTTCGATTTCAAGTCTGGCTCTCGGCGGGTGCTTGGGTGAAACAATAATGCTTTCCAAGAACATATAGCGATCGGTTCCTCTGAAGTTCTTCACGTCAAAACCTTTGACCTCGATCTTCTTGACCAACCTTTTGTTGAAAGCGTCCAGCGCATCCAGCACATAGACCGTGTTATGCTTATTCTTATGCGTAGCAGAATAATTGAGCGTAAACAGCGGATTAAAGTTTTTCAGTGCAGCCTGCGTCACTTCGCCGCCCATTTTTTGCGGTTCATCCATGATAATAATCGGACGGTTGGCTGCCACAACGTTGATTGGCATTCTGGAACCGAATTCATCCCGCTCGGAATAGATGATTCTTGCTTCTTTGCTTCTGCCGTCCTTTTTCAGCGACGCGGCAAAGGCCTGCGTGTTGATGATCATCACGTTAATGCCTGCGCTGGAAGAAAACGTATCGAGCTGCGTAAGATTTGAACTGTTATAAATAAAGAACCGTGCCTTTTTGCCGTAATGCTCCATAAAGTGATCGGCGGTGATTTCAAACGTTTTGTAAACGCCCTCACGGATCGCAATGGACGGCACGACCACGATGAACTTGCTCCAGCCATATCGTTTGTTGAGCTCAAATATTGTCTTGATATAGACGTATGTTTTACCCGTGCCCGTTTCCATTTCAACATCCAGTTGGCAACGGCCCAGCCCTTTCACGAGCGCATCATCCAGCTTGATGTTATTATCCTGTTGCAACTGCCTGATGTTGGTCAGCAACTGTTCGTCGGTCAACTGCACCAGTTCATTCTTGTAACCAGTATCATCCAGCTCATCGAGCTTTTCACCGAACTCATCCTCTGCGCTGAGTTGCATCTGCTGCGGTTCAACAGGTGCTGTGCCAATATCGCGGCGATACATGGCGCCAGCGCGATACCCCTGCCCGTTAAAGATGCTGACAACAGCATTCACCGCATCGGTTTGGTATTGTTGTATTTTGAAATTGAACTTCATTTTCTTTCCCTTTCAGTTTCAAAACAATCATTTCTGTGTATCGTTTACTAAATAAGATTTGTTAGTTCACTTGGCTCTATGGCGCAGGTTTGGTTGTATTTCTCAACAAGAGTAGTAACAATGGTCTTTGAAGATTCCGTTATGTCTGGAGACAACATAATGCTCATATCCTTGTAACAATCATCACGAATCCTTAAATCATAGTAATTGAATGGTAATGCAGCCATGCCTCTGTTTGCTGTTTGAATAAAATCAGCAAGCTCACCATAATCTCCTGACACTCCTTTTTTCATCAATACATTTAACTTGATGGGAGTTATTAACAACCTATAACGCCATTCCTTTTGAAAGCTCCAATATGTATTCTTGTACCAACCCAATCTCGAAAGCTCAACTCTTGCCCCGTCTTCATCCAAGTACAGAACAGAAGGGTTTAGTATTTCCTCGTCATCTGTATATAGAACTTTGGCAAGCTGCTGGTTCTCCGAATAATTAAAGATTGTATATTGGCTGTTGAACAGCGTTTGGGTGGGTATTATTAGATTAAAACTTGGTTTCCCATTGTCTTGAATATTAGATATGTTTAATGCCTGTGCCGCCGCTTTTGCATCCATAGGATAGCTCTCAAATGGATTGGTTTTCAGCTTGATTCGGACACCTCTGCCCTTGGGAGTGTACATTCTCCACATGGGAATGCTCTCCACCGCGTCGTCAGTCCAGGAACTGACAAAAACAAATTTGCCAAAGTTCTGTCTGTCTTTCGACATTTGCTCCTGTTTATCATCCATTTTGTCAAGGGAGTTTAGGCGTATTGTATGATGCTTTAATATCAAGGCAAGCGTATCAATATCGGTATAGTGATACAGATATTCTGGAACATTATCTGTAGCCATATCCATCACAGCACCTTTCTTACCGTTTCGGGGCTGTAGGTTTTGAAGATTTGTTCAAAGTTTGTGGCGACGCTGTCGCTGGCCATGGAGCTGTCGCGCATGATGAAATAGTACGGCTTTTTCCTGGCGATTTCGGTGATGACGTCGTCGGTGACGTTATCGTCAAAGCAGGCGATGAGGTAATTGTCCAGCTCTTCGGCAACGAAGAACACTTTTTTACCGCAGATGCTTTCTTCCCGAATCGAAGCAGATAATTCAATGCCGAGGTCGAGCATGACCTGGAACAGCAAATCCTCGGGGGTTCTGTCCTCTTTGATGTTGTCGGCAAGGCTGCTGAACAGGGACGGTTCATATTCGGCTGGATTGTAGTAAACGTCCTTCATGTTGGAAGAGTCACATTTGAGAACACGGAAGCCGACGTCGAGATTTGCGGCTGATGTGTCGGATGCAGCAGCGTCTTCCATGGTCATTTGTGCCGATTCCTCATTTTGATTTTCAAGTTCCGCTTTGATTTTGGCGCCAGCGCGGCGGATGCGCTCTTTGCCAATTTCGCAGATATTCTTATAGCCTGCCTTGTATGCTTCGCTCTTTTCGTCGGTTTTTTCAGGCAACTGAACCAGAATGAATTTGCGATGACCGCCATCTTCAGCATTCAATCGCATAACCGCATGAGCTGTGGTCGAAGAACCAGAGAAGAAATCCAGAACGATAGCGTCTTTTCTTTGGCACATCTGAACGCATTGTGCAACCATAGATACTGATTTCGGAGCCTGAAATACTTTCTCTTTTTTGCCAAATAACTCACTAAAAGCAAGCTGCCCTTTTTCAGTAAAGAAGGATTTATCATTCCAAATCGATTTAACTTGCTTCAATGGAGCAGAATCATCAGAATACGCATAGGCTTTGCGATAAATCTTCTTTTTTCCATTAACCTCTTTAGCCACTAATAAGGATAATTCCGATAAAGCCTTTTCTTTTCCCCATGTCCAGCAACCTTCAAATCCATCGTCCCAAAGCGGATAAATCGCTTCACAATTAGGCTCTTCAACTAAAGAAACCGTTCCATCATCTCTTGCGAAAATAGGATACCATAGCTTAGGACGATTGAATTTACCAAAATCCCTGTGTGTATTCCTTAACTCTAATTCCCTATATGGCCCTTGAACGTCAGACAAAGGATAGTCAACACTTATTTCCTCTTGAGTTTTGGGAATAGATACACTTCCTGGTAATAATACCGTTCTTGAATATATAACAACATACTCATGACAGTTTGCTATATACTTATCTTGCGAGCGCCCTTTGGGATTACATAACAAAGCAATTAGAGCAACAAAGTTGACCGCACCAAAAATCTCATCGCAAACTTTCCTTAAATTCGTTACTTCGTTTTCATCGATAGATATAAAAATAACGCCATCCTCGGTCAGTAAATCCCTCGCCAGCTTCAATCGCGGATAAATCATATTCAGCCAATCCGTATGGAAACGGCCGTTGCTTTCGGTGTTCTGAACAAGGCGGTTGCCTTCTTCATCAAACTGACCGCTGCGGGCAATGTAATCATCTGCGTTTTCGGCGAAATCATCCTCGTAAACAAAATCGTTGCCCGTGTTGTAAGGCGGGTCTATGTAAATCATTTTGATTTTGCCGAGGTAGGTCTCCTGCAGCAGCTTGAGCACTTCAAGATTGTCGCCTTCAATGTAAAGGTTCTCTGTGCTGTCAAAATCAACGCTCTCTTCGCGGCAGGGGCGCAGCGTTTTATTGATCGGTGCATTGGCTGTTAAAACCGCTTGCTTTTTATCAGGCCACGTAAACTGGTAGCGCTCCTCACTGCCCTCCACCACTCTGCACGAGATCTCCTGCATCAGAACGTCCTTGTCGATCGCACGGACGACCTCGCCGTTTTCATCAAGGGCTTCCGTCACGGCGTTCGGAAACATCGCCGCCAGCTTTTCATAATTCTCATTCGCCTTGTTCGCCGTCTGCATTTTCAGTTTGTCCATTTATGTTTCCTCCGAGCTCTCCCAAAAATGATATATAGGATAAGTCTTGAATTCCTCTTGGTATTGTGAGTCGAGTTTTTCAAAATGCGCTCTCGCTTCGGCTTGTTGATCCAATAGCAGATATGCGCCAACCAAAATATAGTTTGGTCTGTTGGGATCATTGACAATCTTGAATAACTCTTTGATCTCCCATATATTCAAAGGGCGTATTCGCTTAACTGTTTGAAGCTTGTTTAGCAGTTTGACATCAAATGCTAAAGAACCATCTGCTGATTTGAATATCCAATCCGCAAATTCTTTTGCGGTGCTTAACAGTTCTGGTTTTGTTGCATCTATATCATAAGCTTTCAAGAGTTCCAATAAAAACATATTTGCATTGATATATGTTTCAGAATGCTTTTCGGTTTCTTGGAAAGACGGCAACAAAGCATCAAAACGAATATTGTCAAGTTTCAACAAGTCATCCGCATGAAGTATTGAGAACTGTGATATTGGAAGAGTCTCACCATTTTTATTCTCATAGCAAAGAGCCATTTCTGTTTTAAAAAAGTCATAAATCATGTAGGAATCCGTGGAGTCATCTACCTTCTGCATACAAACAGCAAACTTTAGGTCTCCGACATTCAAAAATAATATGGGAGGGACTTCGCCAATGAGATTATTAATTGGTTCCTTATCAACAAATGCCGTAATGAGATAATCAAGGTATCTTAAATCTTCATCATTCAGAGACTTTAAGCTGATATCCTTCTTACAGCCAAACAAATCAAGAAGTTGAACAGTTTTTTTAGTATACTTAAGCCTTTCTTTTTGTTCTTCGACAGAAAAATTAGTGCGTTTTTCAGTACTCTTATCCATTTGAAAATCGCTTTGATTCAATTGAAAAGAACCATTCTCGATAAAAGAAAGCATAAAATCCAAATCAACAGCTAGTGTCCTGACACTATCAGAGTTTTCATATTTCACGTTTATAGAATGGTTAGTTTTATCAGTTGTTACACAAAAGCTCTTACCAATATATGCCTTGACAGTTTCAGCATCTTCAACAACAGTTACTTCATTGTAAAACAATTTGCCAGCGACGCTTATATCAATACTCTTAGTTTCTTTTGTTGCAATGTTTTGAGGTATTCCTTGAAGGGGTTGAAGAATAGAGCTTCCTTTGATTTTTGCATAAATATATACTTCATTTGCAAACAACGCCTTTTTGGGGTCAACACCAAAGGGAGTTGAAACAGGGATTTCTATTCCCTCTAAAACACCCAGCTCTTCAAGCTCTTCAAGAGAAAGCAGCTTTTCACAGGCAAAGCTCTTCTGCCTTTGGCAGTTTTGTAAACACTGATAAAAAATCATTAATTTCTCATTAGGATCAGATGGGAATTTTTTAAGCTTGATATTCTTTGTCTCTTGATTCTTGGAGTTAGCAAGATAGAAGCGGAGTTTCATCGGAGGCAATTCTTCATAATAGATTTGTGTGCAGAGACCGCTGTGACCAATATATACAACAAAGAATACTGCCCCTCCATCATACAAGTAATTCTTCAAGTCTACTGTCGATACTGGAAACGAGATTTCATCTTTTGAGAAATCATCCTCAGCCGTCCCCTTAATCTGAACAGGTACTCTTCCTCGAATGTTAGCCTTCTTTTTGTTCTTATCGTTATAGACATAGACGTGTACATCCCATGAAGGTTCTTTATCGTTATCTGGAATAAACTGATCCAAATAGCCCGACACAACAATGCTATTCCTAACAGCATTGATAGATAGGGTTTCAATCGCCTTATTATCTAACACATATATTCCTCCAGTTCTTTTTTTCGCTTGTTGATCTTTTGCACCAAATCAAACTTTTTCTTCGGCTGCTTTTCTGCCCGTGCTTGTCTTTCAAGGCGGGCGATTTCTTTTTTCAGCTTTTCTTTCTGTTCATTCAGGGCGATCTGCTCGTCAAGGCTGTGGCTTTGTTCCAGCTCGATGCTGCCAATCTGGATAATAATATTTTCCCAGACCGCGTCCAGATTTAACCCCTGCAGGGCGATGCTCAGTTCTTCCGTCGGCTTCCATTCGGTTTGGATCAGCTTGTTGCGGTAAACAGCCAGCCTGCTTTTATTATCAAAGGTGAGCAGCAAAAGAAGGTTCTGCGGAATCAGCTTCGTGAGCGAAATGATGGTGCGCTCTTCGTAATCCCTGCTTTTCAGCAACACTTCCAGCACATAGAAAGCGGCAACGGTTTCGCCAGCGGAAAGGGTTGTCGTGCTCGGCGATATTTCGTTGATGATCGTAATCCTTGAAATCGCCGCGTCAAACTTATCCCGCGCCGCTGCATTCATATTGAACTTGGCATAGATGGCCTTTTTAGGCAGTTGCTTTTTCAGTTCCGTTGCTTTCGGCAAGCCAAGCATGACCGCTGCTCCTTCCTGTTTTTTGATACGTTCGCCTTTAACCGTTAAACGGTGATGATCTTGCAGGGGATGTTCTCTTCTTTGGCGCATTGAATGATATTGCTGGTGCCAGCCGAATGCCCATCCCAGAACGCGACAACCGCATCGGCACGCTGCGCCATAATTTTGTTCCTTCTCACGCCAGCGCCCTGATGATAGGCCGACCATTCCGCTGGATAGGTTTCAAGTGTAATCCCGTGCTCTCGGGCATACCGCTCGCCCAGCGTATCGGCGCCACGGGCAGCGCCGCTGAGGATAACAACGTTGGTTTTGCCCACCAGGAACAGGTTGAGCTCCCTGGATAATAAAGCATAGTCGTTGAAGCTCCGACTGCCAGCCACTACAACGCGGTATTCCCTGCCGTCGCTTTTCACCTGCGGCAGGTCTTTGACCACCAGAAAACAGATCAGTTCAAAATCATCCAGCCCTTTAATTCTGGTGTTGATAAAGCTGATCTGACTGCCGCCGAGAAACGCATCCATATCGCTTTCATCTTTCACTTCGATAATGGAAGCAATGGCGTCGCCGAGCAGCTTGGAGTATTCCGCCATGTTTCTGCCGTCTTTGGTTTCTTTGTTGAACGATTTATAGAGTTCTGGAATCGCCTGCGTCTTTCCCTTGCAAAGGAGCCTCATTTTATCCAGCATCGTTTTTGGGGATAGATGATCGCAAACAACGGAACCGTCGCTGCGAACATAAACCATGTAAAACGGATGAAGCCGATTCTGATGATCTTTGTCAACGCTTTGGGATTTGTTTTTCAAAACATAGATCACGCCCGCTGGTGCGTCTTCGCTGGCAGGAACGACCGCGTGCAGCCCGAACGGAGACTTTTCAACATCGGGATGCGTCTTGACATATTCGAGCAAATCCAGGCGGAACTCATTCAGCCCCAAATCCATAATGGAAATACCGCTGGACATTTCCTCGATATCCACAACCTCTTCCTGCAGCTTTTTCAACTGCACTTTGCGGTATTCCAGATCCGTCTTTTCTTCATCGCTGAAGATGTATTCATCGCCCGTTGCAGCCATGTTCACGATCTTCATGCGGGTTTCAACGATTGCTTTCAGGTTGATATATTCATCAAGGCTCACGTTCGGCCAGAAGTTCACAAGCTGAATCGAACTGTTTTGGCTGCCGATACGATCAATTCGTCCGAAGCGCTGGATAATACGAACGGGGTTCCAGTGAATATCGTAGTTGATCAGATAGTCACAATCCTGAAGGTTCTGCCCTTCGGAAATACAGTCAGTCGCAATGAGAACGTCAATGGCCGCCTGACTGTTGGGCATCAGCAGTTCTTTTTCTTTTGAAACAGGTGAAAAACAGGTCAGAATCGTGTTGATGTCTTTTTGTTTCAGGTGTTCAGTGGTTCGACCATCGATCGTACCCGTTACCAGCGCCGTGTTTAACCCGTGGGTCGTTTTAACGAAACGGCTCACGTTATCGTAAAGGTATTCCGCCGTGTCAGCAAAAGCCGTGAAAATGATAACCTTTTTGTTTCCGTCATTGATCGGATGCGTTATTTTATTATCCAGCAGGCGGTAGAGCTCCTGCAGCTTTGTATCGTGTTCGGGTGTAATATCGCCGATCATCAGAGTCAAAAGCTCCAGCACATCACGGTCTTTTTGCAGGCTATCTCTCCATGACACATAATCCATATCGGCAAGGTCGATTTTGATTTTCTTGCCAAAGGCAAACATATCTTCGCTGTTCTGGTCTTCGTCATCAAATTCATCAAAGTCGGTGATGTCGGTCATGTCCAGCGCTCTGGATGAATGCTTATCGTAAGAATCAATCGTCTGAATTGTGCTGTCAATCAGATTCATGATTCTCTTCATTGTGAGGTTGAACGAATAAGCTGAGCTTTCCAATCGCTTCATCAGGTTGATAGCGGTTAAACGGCGGATGCCGTATTCACGGTTGGCCTGTGTGAAGCCTACGTTGATTTTATTATCGTCATAAAGCTCAGCATACTTGGCGAGCTTGCTCGGCAGGATGAAGTGGGATGGTGTGTAAATGGAAAGTGTGAGCTTCATTAGCTCTTCAAATATTTCTCTGTACCCAATCGCATCTTTTAAGTCGGTTAATGCAGGACGCAGAGAAACAGGCGGAAGGCGCTGCGGGAAAGTGCCGATGTCTTCTGTATCATAATACTTTTGAATGTGTTTGCGGGAACGGGCAATGGTGACAGAGTCCAGAACTTCAAAGAAATCAAAGTCCAGCATTTTCAGCAGCTCTGCCGTTGTTCGCTGTTCAGGATCATATTTGCTCCAGACGTTGAAAGCCCGCTGCGCATTTTTGAAAATGTCATTGATGGTTCTCTTCGTGCTGAGGCGCTCATCTATAATATCTGTTATACCTTCATAGGCAAGAGCGATCTGGTTGCGCAGATCGGTAAACTTGTTGTTGACAGGCGTAGCGGAAAGCATCAAAACTTTTGTCTTGACACCCGCCATAATTACCTTTTTCAGCAGACGGATGTAGCGGTTTTCCTTTTCGTCTTCTTCTCCCGTTAGCTTACCGCCGTTACGGAAGTTGTGGGACTCATCAATGACAACCAGATCATAGTTCCCCCAGTTCAGTCGGTTGAGATCAAGCCCGTTGGAAGTGCCAGAGGTGCGGTTCAGGTCGGTGTGGTATAGCACATCATAGCGAAGACGATCTGTGGCAATGGGGTTATTAACATAGTTATCTTTATATGTATTCCAGTTGTTAGATAGCTTTTTCGGACACAGAACAAGAACAGACTTGTTTCGGTTTTCATAATATTTTATGACCGCCAACGCAGTGAAGGTTTTACCGAGACCAACGCTGTCGGCAAGAATACAGCCGTTAAACTTTTCCAGTTTATTGATGATTGCAAGGGCAGCGTCCTTTTGGAAGTTGTAAAGCATATTCCAAATCTTGCTTTCCTTGAACCCTGTTGCCTCGTTCGGCAAATCGTCTTCCGAAATATCTTCCAAAAACTCATTGAAAACATTGTAGAGGGTAACAAAGTATATGAAGTCAGGTGAGTTTTCGTTATAGGCCGTCGTGATGCTTTCAATGACTTCGTCAGTCACTTCCTGCACAACCTTTTCGTCTTTCCATATCTCATCAAAATCACGGATCAGCACTTGAGCCAGCATTTGGTCCTTTACGATCGTCGAACTGATGAAGTTTCCTTTTTCACAGCCGAGCTCAACCGTTGTGAAATTGTTAATAGGGGTATAACCCATATCGTCGACGATAAGATGACCCTGTATTTGTTTATCGCTGATATTGGATTTGAAGCGAACTTTTTCTTTGATCCATTCGGCACATTCTTTGGCGATCGCTTTTTGTGTCAGCTCATTACGAAGCTTCACTTCAAATTCGGTACCGTACAGGCTCCTTTCACGGTTCAGACGGGGAATATAGAATTCACGTTTTTCTTTTTTGGTCTTTTCTGCAATAAAGGTCGGTGAAGTGAAAATAAAGCGCAACTCATCAATGCCTTTCAGTTCATTTTTCAACGCCTGAAAAGCATAGATGGAAAAGCAAGCAGCTGCAATCGACAGCTTGCTGCCGTCTTTGATTTCAACCATTAAATCGTCTTTTAAGGTTTTGTCAATGTTGTTAATGATTTCCATATTGCTCGCTCTCTGCGTTGTAAATAGATGTGACCCATTTTTCTAAAAAAAGAAGGAACTAAATGGTATAATGTTTTCATCTGCTTTGGAACGTAGCCGTAGGCGGAGTGGAAAAGCAGATGAAAACGGCGAGGCTCACGCCGACAGCTTTTCTTTAAGCATCTGCACAGGGCTTTTTCTGTTAAGTGTTCGCATTGTTTTATTGTTGCTCCATATCAAATGCTGTGCAAGTTTTTCATTTAACTCTTCGACACTCTCAAATGTTTCCCAGTCATAAAAATATCTCTGGTCATTTCTGTGACTTCTTTCCACCTTTCCGTTATGCCACGGTGTTCTCGGTGGTATAAGTTTGTGATTTATACCTTGTTCTTGTAACTCTTTATCAAACGGACATATCTTATCATCACTGATGTATTTGTAGGTGAACTCTGTTCCGTTATCTGTTTGTATTGTTTTTATCTCGAATGGAAAGGCTTTTTTCAGCATTTTCAGAAACTTTACTGAGTTTTCGGGAGTATGCTCTTCAAAGCCATATACAAACCTTATTCTTGTACATTCATCTATCGCTGTCCATTGATATAAGCACTTTTCGTCCCTTAATACTGCACCTCTCAGGCAGTTATACGGCACTTCTTTTACATCTATTTGCACCTTTTCTCCGGGTTTAAGCAGCTCCGGATACTGCCGAACTGTTCTGCTTTTTTTCTTCGGTTTTTTCTGCTCTGAAAGACCCATTCTTTTTGCTGCATATACCATTCCTGAGAAGCTTCGTGCATACCCTTTGCGTAACAAGTCACTATATACTCCGTCCCAGCCATAACGCTGATAACATTTTTTAAATGAATTCTTTATCTGCTTTTCTTCTTTTGGTGTGTGCCTGTTTGGGTGACTGTGCGGTCGATGTGATTTTTCAAGTAACGATTGCCATGTCCCGTCATATCTTTTGCACCATCGCTTTACGCTGGATAGACTTACTCCATACATCCGACTTGCACAACTTTTACCGTTTTTCTCCGCATATTTTACTATTGCTTGCTTTTTTCTTGCTTCTTGTGTTATTATATTCATGAGAAGTACTTCTTTCTTGGGTAATGGTTTGTGGTGAATTCATTATACCATATTTTGAAGTTACTTCTCTTTTTTATTGGGTCATATCATTTTAGCACATACATTTCTGATTTTTTAGGGCGATACCGCACAATTCAAGTGTACGAATTGCGCGGTATCGCCTTAAATAAGCTGATTCAATTTGATTCGATTCGGATTCCGACATCCACAATATTGCAGCCGAAATACTTGCCGTTTTTATCGTATGCACGCACGATGCAGATGCAGGGATAAGCCCCTTTTTTCAGGTGAGTATCAAGCTTATCATTCACCAGACATTCGCCCGGCTGAAGCTTCGGAGAAACATAAACGGCATGGTTACGGTCATTTTGACGGTAAACACTGAATTCCAATACATACTCGCTGACCTCGGGGTTTTCAAACATCAGTGATCCTTTGCCGTATGAGTTTTTGAACACGATGTCGTCATTTAACCGAAAACGCAGCTCTCCGTCCGGAACGGCCGTAATCTGATTCTCCTGCGCAATCACGCCCTGATACGGCTTCGCCTTCGGAATCGCCAAGCCGCCGAGCATATGAAAGAAGCCGAGCCGGACAAGCAAGCCTGTTGCAAACACCAAAAAGACAACGCTCACGACTGCAAGCACAGCGGTCAGCTTCAAATTGGAATCCGATGAAACGGAAATCCGTTTTTTTCGTTCGGTCGTTTTTTCAGGCATCCGTCATTTCCTCTTCTGTTCCGACCTGTACGGTCAACTTTGAGTGCTGAACGCCAATCAACTCACGGGTCTTTGCATCATAGGCGCAAACCACCAGGTGCATATCGTGTTCACCGAACGGCACCGACCAATCCAGCGTAATTTCGCCGAGGGTATAACCGGCAGGGATCCCCCTTGTGTGTGCGCAGACATTACCTGCTTCATCCACAACGGACGCTATAAAAACACACTTGTTGTTGAAGGCGTTGGAAAGATTCAGCCAGCCGGGTTCCCCTTTGACGGGAATGATCAGCTTTTCAGCGGCATAATATTCAAACTTTTCCACATCACCCTTGCGCTTATATTCGCCCGCTAAACGGCTTTGTTCCAAAGCATCTGCCGTAATCTCAAACAGCTCTTTCTCCGAACAGTTCGTGCCGCGGTATTCAATGACGGCTTCATCCGGCACCGTAAAACGGGTCGCAAGCCAATAAATCAAGCCGGTCAGCCCGGCAAGCAAAACGCAAAATGCCAACACGACTGCAACCAAACGGTCAATGCGCAGATCCTTCCATTTCAAAGGCTCCCGTTTTTTGCGGTGTGCAGCCTTTTTTTGAACCGGCTTTTTGGGAGTTGCTTTCGGTGCCGGAGCAGAAGGTGAAACCGGCTTGTGGTTCGTTTGAGCGGACATCGCCTTTTCTTTCGGAGCGTGTGCCGCTGCTTTTTTTTCGTTCGCTTCCGCTTTCGGGGCCGGTGTAGGCTTAACCGCCTTGTTTTTTTGCACCGAACCGTTTTTTTTGCTCATATATGCGGCGGCAGCCTTTTGTTTGGCTGCCGCATTCTTTTTCTTATTCTTCTTATTTGCCATTACATTCTCCTGCTCAGTCAGCGGTAATGGGGAAAGAATCCAAATCCCAAACCTGGCGGTAACGGTTGAACTGAACACCGTCAACCAGCGCAATAATTTTCAGATTCGTTCGAGAGTTAACCTCTCCGACTGTAAATCCGCTCGCTATTTCAACATTTTCTCCCTGCGGGAACACATAGGCTGCAGCCGTACCGTAATAGCAGTATCCGTCATCCGCTGCAGACCAGCCTTCTGAAAGCGACGGTGTCAGGTTGATTGCAGGACCCTGTGCCGCCTGCTCTGCTTCGGCAACGGTCTCATACCATTGATAAGCAAATTTCACACGAACCGCCGACTTCACGGTGCCGGATTGATTCATGCGAAAGCGCAGATCACCGATATAGTTATCGGCATCTGAGTCGGAATAATTGACCTTTATGCCGCCACGGCCGTCTGTTCCGCAATCTTTCCAGCTGCTGCCGTCAAACGAATACTCGACTTTATAAGTGAAATCTTCAATTTGAATACTCTCCACCTGCGTTGAATCATCCTCAGCCGAGGGTACGGCCGTTGCAGACTTCGTCAGCCAGGAATAAGTCAAGGCAGCCACGCCGAACAAAACGCAAAGAGATAAAGCAACCACTAAAACCGGATTCCATGCTTTTCTCTCGGAAGGACTTTTTTCCTTTTTCATTCTTGCTCCCCCTAAAAAATCAGCTCTGCTTTGTCTGCTTTGCAAAAAGCTCCATCTGCGTGTCAAAGCTCATCGGACCGGTAAGGCTCTTTGCATCAAGGGCATTGATATAGTTCATATATTGGTCATGATCCACCCACAAAGCGATGCAAATCGTCACCTGCTTATTGTGCGGAACGGTAACGGCAGCATCATCAACATCGAAATCCATCAAGGTGTTCTTGGAGGAATCAATATAATCTGCGTCCGAGCTGATACCGGCCGAAGTACAAAACGCTTTGATTTTTGAGGAAAGGTCGTTACCGGCCGTCGTGCCGTTATCATCCGTTGAAACACTGCTGTAATAGGTCTTATCATCGTCGATATCCTGCGGTTCGCTGCAGGCAAAATAGTAGTAACGCAAACCCTTGCCGACTGCTTCCGAATCAAATTTCAGCTTTACCGAAGCATCCAGATAATCAACATCTTCGCCGTCTTTGACGACATTGTTCCGAACCGTCACATAAAGGAATTTTACGGCGTACTCAAACTCACGGTTGCGCAGGGTATCGTCTTGCGCCTGTGCCTCCGACAGCTTGGTCGAGGCATCAAAGGTCAGCGTCATATCCTCATGGACATACGCATCAAAATCCACATCAAAAGTGCCCACCTGATAGGCAGCGGTATCGCTGTCCTCCGCATGGAACCATGCCGTTGTGGGATTCAGACAAGTATAAAAGCCTGCCGAAAGTGCAAGCATAAGCGTCAGAACAACCGTAAAAATACTGCGCTTATTGATTCTTTTCATCGGCATTTCCCTCCGTGTGTTTTTGTTTTTTCGCCAAAATAAGCCGAAGAACCGTCAGCAAAACAAGCACTGCGGCAAATACAATTAAAATGCCCGTCACATTGAAGTGCAGTGACAGAAAGCCGAGCAGGGGCAGATGAAACAGCACCTTGCCGACAATGCGGCTTTCCGGAGTCGGTATCGGGTCAATGGTAAGGTTCGCATCACCCTTGGTGTACACCTGTTCGCCATTCATTTCAACAATGCGGTGCGTAAAGGTCTGTTCACCGGTAAGAAAAGCGGTGATCACATCGCCCTCCTGATAAGCCGGCTGCGGACGGACAAAGACGACGGAACCCTTCGGAATCTCCGGCTCCATGCTCCCGGTCGCAACCGCATACGCTTTTGTTCCGCTCACGGCAATAACCGAAGTGAACAAAAAGAACAGCACGATCACAATCGCAAAAAAATTATAGATAATGTTAAATATCTTCGTCATGTTCCGCTGACATTCCAATCATTTGCCGCCATATAGTCGCTCTGCTTTACTTCCATAAACAGAGTAACCTGCACATCCTGCCCAGCAATCACATCATTCTCTGTATTCGGTCCGCTGTAGCAGATTTTTGTGAGCACCGGAACATCTGCTTTCGGATCAACCGAACTGCTGTAACAAAAATAGCCGTTCTCTGTATACTGCCAGCCACTTGCAAAGGTCACAGCCAGCGGCGATGCGGTGTCGGTCGGATCATAGGTAATGGTCTCTCCTCCATAAGTGAAAGCGATTTTTACCCTCACTCTTGTTGCAATATCCGAGGCATTCGCCAACGAAAGCGTACTGCTGAGCAAATTCTCTTCCGGATAAATCACACCATCCGTCGATGCAACCAGAAAAGAACTCATGCCGATCGAATAGTCGATTTTTCCGGTGCGCACGCTGTTGGCGGTTGTGCTTCCCGCTTTATCCTGGAACCATGCGTAAGCGTTCCCTGCGCTCATCATGCCGACGATCAGCAACAGCGACAGGCAAAGAAAAACAATTTTCTTTTTCATACACATACCTCTTTCTTCTTTCTTCGAGAGCGGAAAATTTCCAGCTCAACAGCACCCCAAAGGCAATAAAAAACTGCGATCACGACCCTGCCCGGTACGGAATGAACCAACTGCGCAAGAAACCCCACAAGCGGCAAATACCACCGAACGGCACCTTTGCATTTTTGATACTCGGTCGGCAGCGGGTCTTCTGCCGGGTTATTGTCACCCTTGGTAAAAACCCACCGGTTCGGCTCATAAAGAGAAACCACACGGTGTGCGAAATTTTTGTTGTGCAGGCTGTTTTCAAACACAAGCACATCGCCTGTTTGAATATCTTCATAGGCGATCGGTCTGGCAAACACCATGCTCCCCTTCGGGATGGATGGCTTCATACTGTCGGTCAAAATATAATAAGAGGAATAACCGAAACAGCGCGGCAGCCACGCAACGGCACAAAGCACAAGCAGCAGCCCTGTTGCCACTGCAAAAAGAATATCAAGAAGCTTTTTTCTCATCATCGGAAGCCTTCGCTTTCTTGGAAATACCGACAAACTCCCAGGTTATGAGGATACAAATCGGAATCACGATAATCAGGAAGAACAGCTTGGGATCCTGCTTCACTTTTGAAATAACGGAAACCAGCTTGCTCCTGCCGACCACACGGCCGACAACATCGCCGGCGGAAACTTCATATTTATCATCCAAATCATTTGCGTCACCCTTGGTAACAAAGCAAATGACCGAATTTTCTGATTTAATTTCTTTGATGCGGTGCGTCACAATGGAATGGTTCATGCTCGGGTCAGAGGAATAAAAACTAATCACATCGCCGACCTTGAGCTCGGACGCATCGGTCTTTTTAGCAATAATAGAAGAGCCTATAGGGTATTCCGGCTCCATGCTGCCGGTCTGAACCGTCATGAAGGAATAGCCGAACACTGTCGTAATTTTTCCTTTTTGAGCATTAACTGCCACTGTTGCGATCAATGCCGCAAGAAGAATAATAACGGAAAATGTCAAAATACTGACAATTTTAGAAAGTACTTTTTTCATTGGCTCCCCCAAAATGATTACTCAACTGATGCCTGAAAATCAATGGACAGGTTTTGCAGGTCGTTACCTGCACTCGGAATCATGTAAAGCACAAAATATTGATAACCGGCACTTGCGTGTGTATTTAACAACAGCGAAGGTTTGGTTCCGGGCAAAATACACGGAAGAACAGCCGTGCTGTCTGACGGCAAATCAGAAATAAGCGGAAACGCATTCAGCTCTGCCGTTGTGTAAGTGGTTTTAACTGTATCACTGCTTCCCTCTGCAATGTTATAGGTGTCTATTCTCATGCAGGAAGCAATTTTCGGATCAAAAAGATCTTTGGATGAGCCACCGGATGCACCGCTGGCGACCAGCTTAACAACAGAGTCATCATAAACCGTCTTGATACGGAAGGTAACACATTTGCCGGGAACATACAGCAATGTGCTCCCAACATCATCCCACTCGCCGTTAACAAGGTATTCGATTTGAACGGTTTGCGTTTCACCGCTCCCCTGCGGTGCGGTAATATTCGGCGAAATACCGCTGACATTGGATTTTGAGTTGCTCGCAAACCACGCTAATGTACCACCGATCACAATAACGACCAAAACAATTCCCGTGAGCAGGAATTGAAGGCGATTGCTGTCTTCATTTTGGTTCATTTGTTTCTACCTCCATGGTTTGCTTTTTGGTTTACGGTGAAGCGGATCACTCCGCTTCACCGTGTAATTCTTTGCGGGGTCAGTTCATAACCCAGTTGCCTGCCATCCTCTGAAGACCCCATTCAGGGTTATCC
Organism: Acutalibacteraceae bacterium; assembly: GCA_045642685.1. Classification (GTDB taxonomy): domain Bacteria; phylum Bacillota; class Clostridia; order Oscillospirales; family Acutalibacteraceae; genus UBA8612. The sequence continues at coordinate 22,609 of JAZUJI010000157.1, forward strand.
TTCACTTTGACCGTCACCAACAGGTAAGCATAACGAATACCGTTATCCTCATCCGGACCGATCGTACCGGAGGTTGCCGTGAAGCTGCTGAGTGCGGGATCGGAAGAATCCTTCGTAATGGCAAGATTGCTGACAACACTGCCGGAGTTATTCAGGTAAGCCGGCTGAACCATCACGGAATCGACTGTTTTGCCTGCTCCGACATCACTGTATGCCCAAAGACTGTAGGTGTCGCTTTCAGGCTGGATCAGCATATTCTCGCAGATCGTACCGGTCATCACCTTAACACCGCTCTTGCCGGTCACCTGAACCGTGCCCGTGGTTATCATTTCAGATCCGTTGAGAACATTCTTCACCGTGATAATTTCTTTATCACCGATTTTGGAATGAGGATCAACGATTTGGTAGCACAGCTTAAAGGTTTTCTGAACCTTGACACCGTTTACGGTACGAATCAGATAGTTATTGGAAATCGGAGAAGTCAGGCTGTAGGATACAGCGCCGACCACACCTGAAACCTCCGGAGCAGCTTCATAGCTGTTTGAGCCGGTCTTTTTGGTGATACGCATCGACTCTGCGTCCACTTTGATTACATCATCGGTATCGCCGTTTACGAAGTAAGCGCCGAGGTTGTCATCCGTACTCAATCTTGCCGAACCGATTTCTTCCCCGTAACTGCAAGGAGCCGAAACACTCGAAACGATATCGGAAGTGCTGATATAATTCAGGTGGATCGCCGCACCGGCAAAATATGCACCGGCACGGAATGCGTGACTCGTCTCTTCATCAAACGAAACGGGAACCGGATAGTAGCCGTCACCAAAGCTTGTCATACCGCCGTCGGAGAAATTGGATGCACCGGCAAAATCCGCCGCCGCCAATTCATTGGTCGTAACCGTATGATTCTCCAGCAGGATACCGAGATCCTTATCCGCATACACATTCGTCGCTGTGGTTTTATCTGCTGCCGTCAGATACTGCTGTTCCGCAACACCCTGACCGCTTGCATCGTTTACCATCTGACCGCCAAAAACAACATTCTTCACCGTCAGAGAACCGGAATCCACCACGCTGCCGGAAACGGCATAAGTGTTGTAACCGATCACATTTGTGGTAACCGTCGCATTCTTTACCGCCACGGTCTTTGTCGTATGACCGACCAAACCGGCTGCGGAAACCCGATCCGAAGTGCTGACTTTTACGGTGCCGGAAACCATACAGTTGACAATAGAGGAAGCGGAGGAAGCGGAATTACCGCCCTCGGCAAAGCCAACCAAACCGCCGACGGATGCAGCGTCAAACTTGGTCTTCGCAGCATCGACCGAACCGATAGCGAAACAGTTTCTGATTTCGCTGCCGCCATCCATATGAGCAACCAGCATGGCTGCTTCAACCCGGTTGTCTGTGCCCTTGTTGACAACATCTACACCCATTAAGCCGAGGTCGAGAACCTTACCGGAGCTGCCGAGTTTCGTAAACATCGCAGCTGAACCGGAAGCGGCTTCGATCTTCATATTGCTGATAACATGACCGTTGCCGTAGAAATTCTCACTGTAAGCAGCAAGCGGGATCAGCTTCGTAGCAGACAAATCAATATCGCTCACCAGATAGATATCGCGATTCTGATATTCCAGAAGACCTGCCGCAGAATCGGCAACCGGGTTCTGCAGGAACGCAAACTTGGTACCAACAGCGGATTCATCCGGAGAGGTCATTGCTTTGAGCTGACGAGCCGTTGCGACCGGATAAAGTGTTGAACCGATATCAGCCACCGGATAAAGGATCTTTCTTGCAATGGTAACGGATTCACCGCCGACGGTGACTGTCTGTTTTGCCACTGCGTACGGCAAGCTGTAATCGTAATAGATCTCACCGTTTTCATAGGTTTCACCGTCATACTTAACAGCCGCATTTTCAGCATTTGTTCTGAAAATATTGCGATAGATCTTTGCGGTAACAGCGCCGTCACCGGTCGTTTTTTCAAACAGAAGATCCGTGTTCTTATCCGAACCGTTACCGGTCAGATTCAAGTCCATACCCATCGGATACTCAACGGTATCGCTTGTATCATAGACCGATGTTCCGAATTCGGTTTCACCTGTAAAGGTCATGGTCAGCGGATACAGCAGACCGCAGTTTCGGATAATACTTTCGGTCTGAATATTGTTCAGATAGTTGCCGTCTGCATCTCTCCGGGATGTCTGACGGCTCTGATCAACCTTGACTGCCGTTGAAATCAACAAACGGTATGCCTCGGAGTAAGCATCGGAACCGTAATCATAGCTTGCGATCCTGTCGGCATAATCGGTCACAGCCTGATAAGCTTCATCATCTTCATAGACAATGGCATCTGCGCCGTCTATACCGTCACTGATCATCCGGCTTTCATACCAGTTATCTGTGCCGTCAAAACCGGGAGCAACGATGTTAAGAGCCTTATCACCGGCTCCGTCGCCGTCCCTGTCGCAAGCCTCCTGCGGGATCAGAACAGCTGCCGTATTTCCGGCTGCCGTAATGGAACCGGTGCCGTTTGCACCGACCATCAAACCAACCTCATCCGCCGTGTTGCCGGCAGCGGTTGCGCTGACAAAGCAGCCGGTCATCGACAAATCACAAGCGTCACAATTCCTGCCGACCAAACCGCCGACTGCCGTTTCAACGGGAGCTTCAGGTGCAGCCACTGCATAACCGGCTGTGTAGCAATCATTCAGCTCACAGGAACCGGAAGAAACCGAGCCGAGAAGCGAGCCGACATTTGCAACACCCGAATAAGACGCCGTCATAACAGAGGTAAAGCAGTTATTGAACTGCGTTACACCTGCCGAAGCACCGACCAGACCGCCGACATTCATTCCGCCGACTACACTGCTGCCTGCCACGGAGCAATTTGTAACAGTCGCTGTTGAGCTGCCGGAAATCTTGATGATCCCGACCAACCCGCCGGTATTGTTACCGCCGATGATGCCGCCGTTCACCGTTGTGCGAACATCATCAAGGTCTCTTACCGTGAGCGAATCTGCCACCTCAATATGGATATTCTCAAGTGAAGTGTTCTTGCCGACGCAGCCGAACAGACCGACTGCATTTGAAGACTCATTGCTGATATACAGGCTGCTGATGACATATCCCTGACCGTCAAAATGCCCATAGAAGGGAGATGCCGTTGTGCCGATCGGCTCAAAGCCGTTGAGCGAGGTATAGCGATTCAATACGCTGTTGTCCTCAAGCCAATTCAAGTCAATGTTGTTCATTTGCTTGAAATACCGGTCATTGCTGCGCAAAGCACGCATGACATAGAAATGCTTGGGAGCTGTGATCTGATAAGGATCATCCTCTTCGCCGGTGCCTTCAATTTCAATGCTGGTGAAAGAGGAAGCCATTTGAATGCCGTAACCGAAGTTCAGAACGATATCACCGATCATCTCTTTCTTTTCGCCGAGATTAACGGTCATAACACTGGCACTGTAGCCGTAGAAGTATGCGTTATCCGGATCCGTGCTTCCCTCGGCGAAGTTGTAAACATCGACCTCATCCGACTGAGACATCAACCCGATATCGGGGTCATAGGCAGCCACGGCACTTGCACCCTCAATAGGTGCCCCGTCCATGGTGAGAAGGTCGATGTCATCTGCCAGGAATATCAGCTTCGACTGGGAGAATCCACCGGTGCCGATATATTGCGGATCATTGAAGCGGAAGTACTTGTAATGCGGGGTAAATTCCGTTTCATCCTGCTGCAGGGGAATAAACGCATTGTCCGTATATTGCTGAGAGGCAAAAACGCTGTCATCCCACTCATAATCGCCGCTGTCCGCCTCACCTTCCGACACCATAAAGGCCTGAACCATCGTCGGAACATCACCGATATCCGCACCGTATACATCTTCTGTCACTTCAAGGTCTGCAACGAAGCGTGACATCCGGTTACAGTCGATATAGGGAACCGATACTTCTAACATATAGTTCGCCAAATCTGTCTGCTCCTGGAAATCAATGAGCGAAAGATTGCGGTTACCGTAAAGAACGATATCCTGCGGGTAGGAAGACCCGTAAACATCCTGGATATAGTCGGAAATATTCAGCTTACTCGTGTTCAACAGCTCACCGTCAACCTCAAGCGTTCCCCTCAAAGCGGCTTTTAATGCATTAGCACCGTCATAGGGTTGAGCACCGAGTGTAAGGTCAAATAATGCAGGTAAATTATCCCATTCCGGATGAGCATAGACCGGATTGATGATCTGCCACCAATCGGCGATCACGACCGCTCCGCAGTCACTGTCTACAATAGCTCCGTCTGCCATACGCCCGATCAGCTTGCCAACATTGGTGTTGCGGCTGCGGTTACGCTGGTTATCAGCACTGTCAACCACGGAACCGTAAACACTGTTATACAGATAAATCTTTGCAGACATAATGCAGTCACTGATCAATCTGTTATAATCCAAATCCGCCTTACGGGCTGCGCAGGCAATCTTGCCGATTAAGCCGCCGGCACCGCCGGCACAGTGCATATCGGTCACGGAATCACGATTGAAGCCTCTGACCTCACCCTGAACCGAAGAACCGTAAATCTGAATCCTGTCAAGGTAGCTGTCCAGATCAACCTCATCCGAGCCGGAAATCGAACCGATGATACCGCCGGCGACTGCCTCACGGTTATTGTTATCATAACCGTAAGTGCCGACCGTACCTGAGAAATCAACACCTTCAAGTCCTTCATCAATGCTGCCGATGAGCAGAGAGCTCAGATTTTGAACATTGCCGATCACACCGCCGGCTGTGTTGAAACGACTGGCGGATGTACCGCTTGCACCGACAACCAGAACATCTGTTTCATACGAAATATCGGTTTCAGCCGAATCATCGGTTTCATTCGGGTCAAACAATACCCACAAGCCCTGCTCCGGATCGTAAACCTTACGCAGACCGACCGCCGTGTCAATTACCGTCAGGGAAGTGGTCTCAGCATCTTCAACCTGACCGACCACACCGCCGGAAATATCATAGCCGACGATCGTATCACCGAAAACATTCACATTGCGAATATCGGAGCTGCCGCTCGCCATAGCTGCAACACCGCCCGCAATATCCAGCATCGCATTGTTACATTCGCTGCGGCTGTAGGTATAGTCTGTAGCTACCACCGTACCGCTGACGATCGTGTCGCTGACTTCGGAACGATCCGGCAGTCTTTCTTCGCCGGTTTCGGGATCATAACAGATCTCATAAGTTTCGGGATCCATTGAGTCAAGCCAATCCACCGACGCATTCATAACGCCGAACATACCGCCGGCATAAGAAGTGATTTTGTCAATGGAGGCAGTGTTGCGGTTGGCGTGGATCTCACAATCCGCAACATCCAGGTTTTGGAAGCAAGAGGTACCCATTCCAAGCGTATCGACCGCTTCGGCAGCAATACCGCCGGAAAGAGTCTGAACACCGTCCGAGGCATCCTGCGCATTCGCCATACAGGAAGCTACGACATCCATACCGGAAATCGAAGCGGAATACATGGTTGTCATACCGTCGATCGAACCGGCAACACCACCGGCATAGGCAGGTGCGGCATTCATGCGGGTAATCGCCTTGACATTGGTTTTTCCGTTACCTGTGCCTTCAATGCTGAGATTGCGAATCACGGGAGGCGGAAGTAAATTCCAGTATGCATCGTAAGAACTTCCGTCGCAGCGAATCGCACCGGCAAGAACACCGGCATAACAAGGTGTGCCATGAGAATTGATCACGCTGATCTTCGGGTTGACAAAGCGAACATCTGACACGACCGCACCGTCACCCAACTGTGCAAACAAACCGGCATACGGGGCATCGGCTGCGGTTGAGAGGATGTTTTCGGAACGAAGATCCAACCCGTAAATGGCGAAGCTTTCGCCGTAATCCGTGGCACCTGTGGAAACGCCTTCTTCAATATCCCAATCCATCAGATGATTCTTTAGTGAGATAAACTGACCGCGGAACGGAACATAATCGCCTGCTTCTTCGCTGTACGGATTGACAATGGCTGCACTGCCGGCTTCGCCGTAAACACCGTAATCAATGCTGCCGATATCTCCGACAACAATTGACATGGGAACATCATAGCACTCGCCGTATGCATAATCCTCGTAATAATTCCAAATATAATCCGAGAATGTGATTTCCTGATCCTGCGTATCATCCTCTAAGAATGCCGGATTCGGACGAACAAAATCAGGCAAATAGTCAAACAAACGGAACATGGAGTAGGGATCCAAATCTGCCGTCAACGCTTCTTCCTCTGTGTAAGCATGACCGGTTTCGTCGATATACACATCGCCGAGAACATCCATGATCGTCACATAGTCGCCCCAGCTGTTTTTCAGAGCAGCTCGTTCCTGTGCGATCAAATCACTGTCGGACAAGGTCCAGAAAAGGTCGTAGCACTGAATGATACGAACATTATCCCGGGGATCCTCTTCCGTCGAGATATGCTGCAGTTCCGCCAAATCAGAGGCGTTAAAGAGCAGATAATAGGTGTAATCCAAACCGCTGACTTCCGGATCAAGGCGCCAGTACTCTTTCGCACGAACATTGATAAAAATATCCAGCGACATACGCAAACCGTTTGCGTAGACAAAATACACCCGAATGGTGATCTTATCGTTGAGCGAGGCACCATCCTTGAGCGTAAGTGAAAATGAATCCGGATCTTGCTCACCGTCATAACGAAGCTCAAACTTATCTTCATAACCGTCAAGCTCTACGGAAGAAAGCTCAAATGAATAGGTTTTCTCATCGGTTCCGTTATCGGCACTTGCGGTAAACGAGCCCACAGAGGAAGCGGAACCAAACGTATAATACTCATCTGTAACATCCGTATTGAGCAGCAAAGCATTGCCCTGTGCACCCTCAGCCCAACTCAGCTGCATGGTGTAGTTATTGCCTTCATTGAATGCTGTGCTGTAAAACTCAAGCATACCGCTTTCATTCGGCGTATCGGTATGGATACGGGTGCATTCTGCCGGATTCAGATAGCCCTCACTGCTGACCGTAAAGTGAGAAGATACCTCCTCGCCTTCTTCACCGGCAGCACCGACATGATTCAAATCGTAGCAATAATCCGTTGCATAATCGACACCGTTCAAGCATTGGCGGCTTGAATTTTCACTGTCAAAACCATACAGAGCTACATAATCCTGTGAATAGTTTGCTGATGAGAACAGGATATGGTAAAACGGATTGTTGCTTTCATCAAAGCTCAGAGTATCCGGCAAAACATAACTGGTGCCTAACCCGTCTGCCCTTGTTTCGTAGTGACCTAAAACAACACCGACGCCGTAAAGACGGCTTGAGAAGCAGGACTCACCGTTGTATTTTACAAAATCCGCCGTCACCAGGCAGTTGCTGATGAAGTGCCCGTCGGCATTTGTCAAATCGAAGTAGGACGGAACACCTGCACGACTGAACATATTTTCCTCTGTTGAGACAAAGAACACAGAACCGACTAAACCGCCCGCCGTATTCTCAGTCTCAATTGTTCCGCCAACAGAACAGCCGCTGATCCGTGTGAAAATCAACGGAGAATTTGCATAAAAGACACCGATAATACCGCCGATACCACGGTTAAAAGAACTGCTCTCTCTGTCCACGGATGAGCAGGACAGCGATGCGTTCATTGCACAATCGGTTACTGTAACACCGATTTCGGCAAACACGGAATATCGGTTAATCGCAGAAACATTCTCCAGGCAGCCGACAATGCCGCCGATACCGTTAACCGCCTGAATGGTCGTCTTTTCATCCACAGAGCAGGCATCCACATAGTGTTCTTTGGTGTTGGCATCGACACGAGCCAAAATACCGCCGCTTGCAGAATACGGCGATGCACCGCCTGTAGTAGTGGCGTTTGCATCATTTGTGCCGACAAGAGCGGAATCCTTCACAGCTACGCGAACCAGTCGAACCGAACCGGCTGAACCGTCCGCAGCAAGGGGTGAAACACATTCGCACCCGGCCTGTTTTCCGCTTTGATTGCTGTAACTGCCGTAAGTTCCCGCCGAGGCAAAGTCATCCGGCAAGGAGGAAGTGTAGGAGCGCATCACGGCACCGCCGACGACCTCACCGATAATCGAGCAGTGGTCGATCTCGACATCCTGCATCGTTCCGGAATACGCCATCGCCACACCGGCTGCACCGCTGTCAAGGTTGGTGTAATCAAAACCGCTCTCATCGTTCTGAACGATTTCCACATCACGAACCGTGCAGTCCGAAATATCAGTCGGATACTGGCTGCTGTGGCCGAGCAAACCGGCTGCACCGGCAACCGCCCTCATGGTGCTGGTGTAGTACCCCTCTTCGACTTTACCGCTGCTGCCGACATAGCAGCTGCGAATAACGGCTGCCGCAGAGTTGCTCTGCGGTGCATCCTGATTAGCAAAAATGCCGCCAATCAAACCGCCGATGTAATCAGCGGAGCTGAAATCGAAATGATTAAGCTTAATGTTCTCAAGGGTAATCGGAGCAACGCCCTCCGTTTGGGGCGCATAAACCTTATCGGCAATGGCACCGATATAATTACCGAGTGTAGAACCCTTCAGCGTCATACCGTCAATGGCAAAATTCTTGATAACAGCACCAAGTCGGATCGTAGCCATGTCG
>JAZUJI010000158.1:0-8949 GCA_045642685.1 Acutalibacteraceae bacterium
GCTGTTCGCCAACGCCAATATAATAATTTCCCCATGCGTCCTCTCAACTGGCGCTCTCCTAAACAAGTTTTATTTGCTTTCCCAAATGTGTAACACATCATTGACAAACCTACAGGCGCACTTTCTAATCCGAATTTTGCAAAAAATCCCGAAAACGATTGAATATAGCTAATTATTATGTTAATATATGGTTATCATTAAATTGTGTATTATGCGGGTTTTTACAAAATTGCAGAAAGGAAAGCCGCTTTTGCAGCTTCACCGCCTAACATGGGAAAAATGATCGTCATTGAAGGGCTTGACGGAAGCGGCAAGTCCACACAAATCGAACAGCTTAAAGAAAGATTGAACCGGCTGAACTGCGCTTACCGTCAAATCAAGCTGCCGGACTACGAAGACCCGTCAAGCACCCTTGTACGGATGTATCTGGGCGGCTCATTCGGCAAAAAGCCGGAGGATGTAGGCGCCTATGCCGCTTCGGCGTTTTTTGCGGTGGATCGCTTTGCAAGCTATAAACAGCATTGGGGAAACGACTACAACAACGGCACACTGATCGTTGCCGACCGGTATACGACTTCCAACGCATACCATCAGCTTGAAAAAATGCCGGAAGCCGAATGGGACGCATATCTGGATTGGCTGGAGGATTTTGAATACGGCAAGATCGGGATCCCGAAGCCCGACCTTGTGATTTATCTGGATATGCCGATCGATGTGTCACAGCAGCTGATGAAAAAGCGCTGTCAGGCAACCAACACCGTCAAAGATGTGCATGAGGCCGATGTCGAATACCTCAAACGTTGTCGGGTCGCCGCCATGTATGCCGCCGAAAAACTCGGCTGGCACATAATCCCCTGTGCCGAAAACGGTGAGCCGCTTCCGATTGAAGCAATAGCCGAACAGATTTTTCGTGAATTTCAAAATAAGTTTTGTTGAGGTTTAAGAACATGATTTATGTATTTTTGGCAGATGGATTTGAAGAAGTTGAAGCACTCGCAACCGTTGATGTACTTCGCAGAGCCGGTCTGGAGGTTCAAACCGTCGGTGTGAACGGAAAGCTTGTTACAGGCTCACACAAAATCACCGTGCAGGCTGATTTGACATTGGAGCAGGCTGAAAAAAATGACCGTCTGGATGCGGTCGTGCTGCCCGGCGGTATGCCCGGCACTATCAACCTGCAAAACAATGCGGAAGTAATGGAATTTGTCGATTTCACTTACGCAAACAACCGTCTCGTTTGCGCAATTTGTGCTGCGCCGAGCATTCTCGGGCAGAAAAATATGCTTCAGGGGCGCACGGCGTGCTGTTTCCCCGGCTTTGAAGAGCTGCTCTTCGGCGCAGAGGTGTCCGATAAGCCCGTTTGTGTGGACGGCAATGTGATCACCGGCCGCTCCTGCGGTGTTGCTCTTGAATTCGGTACCGCCATCGCCGAAGCCTTTATCGGCAAAGAAAAAGCGCAAAAGCTCTGGGAGTCTCTTTGCCATGAATGAGGATATCCGACCTGCAAAAAGAAAGATCCGTGAGCGTGCCCTTTCTTTGCGCAAAGAAATGAGCCGGGCTGAAAAACAGCGGTTGGATTTTAAGATTGAAAACAAGGTTCTCAATCTCTGGAAGTTTCGTGAAAGTCCGACCGTTTTGCTCTACTGCTCTCTGCCGCTTGAGGTGAACACAAAGCATCTGATCGAACGGGCATGGGCACTCGGAAAAACCGTGGCTCTGCCTCGCTGTGTGACCGATACAAGCGATATGGATTTTTATATCGTTCGTTCGTGGGATGATCTGGAGCCGGGTGCTTACTCGATTCCCGAGCCGAAAGACGGCTGCCCTGTTTTTCAGGGCACATCTTCGGCAAGTGTGTGCATCGTTCCGGCACTTGCCTTTGACAGAGAAGGTTATCGGACCGGCTACGGAAAAGGATATTATGACCGCTTTCTGGCAGAATACCGAGGTACTACCATCGGGCTGGTATATCAGAGCTGCATTGAAGAAGCCATTCCGCACGGACGGTATGACCGCAAGGTCGATCTTGTCGTAACGGAAAACGATACATATTTTTGCAACAACTGACGGGAGTTTGCTATGGACGAAAACAAAAACAACAATGAGCTGAAATTTGAAAGCGATGATTTTGACCGCTGGCTTGCCGAGCACGATCAGAAAAAAGCGCTGGAAGAAGCGCAGATCCAGCGTGAAATCCAACAGGCTAAAAGAGCGGCATTGGAAGCACAGAAGCGTCAGCAGGCTTTCATGCAGTCCCGCAGAAGCGATATCGGTTCAACACCGGAGACCCGCTTGAATCAGGCGGATTCCAACGGTGATATTCCGATAAGCCGCCGTGATGTGGTTCGTAATTTTCATGTTGATATTGATGAAAACGCAATCACAGAAGCAAACGGTGAGGAAGAACAGCCGCAGCACAAGGATAAGGCGATTTATTTTGCCAACCGCCGTCCGTCCGGCTCTCAGGCTGCAAGGCGCAGAGAACAGGTCTATACCGCTCAAAAAAGGAATGAGGAGCAAAAAAGGATAAATGCTCAGCGAAAGAAAGACCGTGAGCAGATTTTTCGTTTGAAACGAATCCTGGCTGGCTGTATTATTGTTCTTTGTTCGGTCATTCTCTCGGCTTATGCCATTTCCTGCCTCAACGATGTTCTTGCACTCGGTCGCAGTGATGAAATCGTCACCGTTACGGTCGAAAAAGGCTCCGACTATGCCGATATCATTGATGCACTCGGCAAAAGCGGGCTCGTCAAGCACAAGTGGTTTTGCAAGCTTTTCACTGACTTCCGCAGTTTCGATAAGAAAAAGTACCTGAACGGCATCTATTACCTGACCGCCGATATGGGTGTGGAAGGTATGCTCAATTCCATGCGAGAAAACCAGACATCCGATGAAACCATCCGTTTGTATTTCCCGGAAGGATGGACGATCGAGCAAATCGTTGAGAAGCTCGACAAAAACAATGTCTGTCCGAAGGAATACATCTATACGGCTTTGCGTGAAGTTGATTTTGAAAACGAGTTTATCTCCGATCTGCCCAACGACGGCAGCCGTTATTTCGACTTAGAGGGCTATCTGTTCCCGGATACCTATGACTTCTTTGTTGCCGAAAAGGAAAACGGCATCGGTGAAAACCCGAGCAGCGTTGTTCGAAAACTGCTCAAAAACTTTGAATCGAAGTGGACGGAGATTTACGATAAACGTGCCAAAGAGCTTGGTTTGACGCAGGATGAAGTAATTACCATCGCTTCCATTATTCAAAAGGAAGCGGCAGACGAATCCCAGATGACCGCTATTTCTTCGGTCATCCACAACCGCCTGAACAACCCGGCATCTTATCCGACGCTCGGCTGTGATTCCACAAAAAATTATGTTACCAATTACCTTTCCAAAGCGATCGGTACGGCTGCCGCATCCCCGTTCATCGTCAATTATGACACAAACGGTACTCACTCCGGCTTACCCGTCGGTCCGATTTGCAACCCCGGTGCTGCGGCGATCGAAGCTGCACTGAACCCGGATGACACCAACTATTATTTCTTCTGCCACAACAACAAGGGCAAGCTTTATCTTGCGAAAAACTATGATGAATTCCAGCGCAACTGGACACAGGTGCTGATTGACAACGAGGCAAGCAAATGAAAACACCCGAATTACTCGCCCCTGCCGGTGACGCAGAACGCTTAGAAGCGGCCATACGCTACGGAGCTGACGCCGTATACCTTGGCTCAACCAGACTCGGTATGCGCTCTGCACCGCAGAATTTTGATGAAAATGCCCTGATACAGGCTGCTCGATTCTGCCATGAAAACGGCAGAAAAGTGTATTTGACCGCTAACATTCTGGCGCACAACCGTGACCTCACGGATATCGAAACATTTTTCCGAACCGCAAAAGAAGCGCAGGTTGATGCTTTGATCGTTTCCGATCTTGGCATCCTTTCTCTTGCCAAAAAACTTGTGCCGGAAATCGAGCTTCACGCATCCACTCAAATGGGTATTACCAACTATGCGGCTGCCGATACGCTTTATCAAATGGGTGTCAGGCGTGTCGTACTGGCTCGTGAATTATCTTTGGAAGAAATAGCCGAAATCCGGGCAAAGATCCCGAACGACATGGAAATTGAATGTTTTGTACACGGTGCAATGTGCGTTTCTTTTTCCGGCCGCTGTCTCCTATCCAACTATCTGACGGGACGGGATTCCAACCACGGGGACTGTGCACAGCCCTGCCGCTGGCAGTATGCACTCATGGAACAGACACGACCGGGTCAGTATTTCCCGATTTACGAAGACGGCGGCACCTATATTCTGAACTCGAACGATATGTGCATGATCGAACATATTCCGGAATTGGTCAAAGCCGGCATCACTTCATTCAAAATTGAGGGCAGAGCCAAGTCTGCTTATTACACGGCGGTTGTCACCAACGCATACCGTGCGGCAATCGACGGCTTTTTGTCATCGCCGACCGACGATTATAAGCCGGAAGCATGGATCACGGACGAAATGGTCAAAATGAGCAACCGCGGCTATTGCACAGGCTTTTTCTTCAACGACCCGAAGGAGGATGCTCACATTTTTACGGATGGCGGCTACAAGCGTGACTGGTGCGTTGCCGCTGTTGTTGAAAAATGCGAAAACGGCCGCATCCGTCTTTCCCAGCGCAACCGTTTCTTTGAAGGCGATGAAGTTGAAATTCTTTCCCCCGGCAAGGCTCCGATTCGCATTTGCGCAGCCGATATGCGGGATGATAACGGTGAAAGAATTGAATGTGTTCCGCACCCGATGATGTCGTTCAGCTTAGCATTTGAGGGAGATGTTCCGCACGGCTCACTGGTAAGAAAAGAATGTTAAAGGAATACTGCGATCAATCGCTTTCCTTATTCCAATTGTTTTCTGAGCCGTTCGAGTACTTTTTTCTCAATTCTTGAAACATAAGAGCGTGAAATTCCAAGCCGCTGCGCAACCTGTTGTTGTGTCAGCGGTTTTTTATTATATAACCCGTACCGCATGACGATGATCTGCCTTTCCCGCTCATCTTCCAGCTGTTCGATCAGCGTATACAAAAGCCGTATGCGGATGGAATCATCAATTTGCTCCACGATATCTTCTTCTTCAAAAATCACATCACTGAGCGTTAACGGGTTTCCTTCGGAATCGGAGTCGATCGGCTCATTCATGGAAACATCCTGAGCGGTTTTGCGCTGTGCCCGGAAATACATCAGGATCTCATTTTCTATACAGCGTGACGCATAGGTCGCAAGCCGTGTGCCTTTGCTGTAATCAAATGAATTGACTGCTTTGATCAGCCCGATCGTTCCAATGGAAATCAAATCATCCGCTTCGCCGGATTGCGCATAATACTTTTTGATAATGTGCGCAACCAGGCGGAGATTATGTTCCACGAGCTTCTTTTTTGCATTCGTATCCCCTGCCTTCATTTGTTCAAAGTATGTACGCTCCTCTTTGGCACTGAGCGGCTTGGGGAACGAACCGACATTCTGCAAATGAAGCGTAAAATACATCAGATTGCAAAGAACCGTGTTAAGTAACTGCATCAACATTTCAACACCCCGATTCGGTAGATACCCCATTGTATGCATCCTTTCATAGGAAATATGAAAAGACCTTTACGGCACCGATGCACCGTAAAGGTCTTTCTCAGCGGGAGCAATTATATTTTGTGAGCATATGCAAGTTCCATCATACGGGAAAGTGAAACAGCGTCATCCACCGTATACGGAATATCACCGCCGTTTTTCAAAGCATCCATCCACATTTGGATCGGTTCGGGCAAACGAGCCGGAAGATTCGGATAAACCCAGCCGTCCCCCGTGTTATAGCAAAGGCGGTCAAATACGCCGCCTGCCAAAATCGTCCCTTTATCGCCGACAATTTCAAGCTCAAACGGGTTACAGCACGCAACAAATGCGGTTTCGCTCACACCGATAGCTCCGTTGGGGTAAGTGAACACCGTAACGGCATTGTCTTCCACGCTCTTCACCCGCACATTTGTAAACGCAGAGGCACAGGAAACCGGGTCACCCAACAGCCAATGCAGCAAATACATTGAATGAGCACCCAGATCCATCATGGCACCGCCGCCGCAGGATTTGGCATCGTAAAATGTTTCCGGCAGCCAGCCGGCGATCGTTCCGTCATGCGCATTACGCATACGCAAATAGTTTACTTCGCCAATCAGTTTTTCATCCAAGGCTTTTTTGACCCACTGAAAGTCGCTGCGGCTGCGCCAGGGATAAGAAATACAAAACTTGATCCCGCTTTTTTTCACGGCATCCGCCACTTCCGAAGCATCCTTTTCATTAAAGCAAAGGACTTTTTCGGTGAAAATATGCTTGCCTGCCTGAGCAGCTTTTATCATCAGCTCCTTATGTGAATCGGTTGAAGAGCAAACCATAACAGCGTCAACATCGCCCCGGGCAAGCAATTTGTCGTAATCCGGTTCAAAATCACATTGATACTGCTCAGCATATTTTTTGCCTCGTTCCTCTTCAGGATCCCACAAAACGGAAATATGACAATCAGAATTTCCAGCGATCGCATTTGCGTAACCGCAGAAATGAACATGCCATGTTCCGACTAAAGCAACATTTGTCATCTTAACACAACCTCAAAGAAATATTTGCCGTTCGGCTTATTCATTATAACAACCGAAAAGCAGGAATGTCAAGGCAATATCGCAGGAATATGAACCGCACTGAATATGCGTACGGCAGTATTTTTTCAACTCCAGGCGAAAATTCTTCGCACAGCCGCCGAAAAAACCGGCGCACAATCTACCGAACCGGAAACGCCGTCATCACACAGAATAACCATTGCATATTTCTTGCTGTTCCATGTAAACCCGCCGGCAAACCAGGATACCAGGCGTTCTTTACCGGTCGAAAAATCACCGCTTTGTGCGGTAGCGGTTTTTCCTTTGCAATCGGCACCGTCCACCTGCGCCGTTTTTCCGGTTCCCTCACGGACTGCAACGCCCAAAAAATCAGACAGCATCTGCGCATTTTTCTTTTGCAGCAGCATAAAGGGTGGCTGCGTTTGATGAAGGGAAGTGAAAACGCTGTTTTCATCTACTTTTCCTTTTACCAAATACGGCACATGATATTCCCCGTCAGAAAAAACGGTAGCATAGAGGGCAGCAATCTGCAGCACAGTAGCTGTCAAGCTGCCCTGACCGAACGAAAAATTTGCCCGACCGGCAGGAACGGATAGTGTTTGCAGACCCGGCAGAGAACCGGCGGCCGCTTCCAAACCGTCTGCCAGAATCAGTTTCTTACCAAACCCGAAGCTTTCTGCCAGCGAAAGAACCTCTTTCGTATCAAGCTGCTCCATCAGATGAATAAAATAGCAGTTGCATGAATAGGCAAGTGCCTGCGGCATATTCATACTCCCGTGTGCTTTCAGGCAGCCGAAATCCGAATCGCCGACATGGATCGAACCGGTGCAGTTCCATTCTGCCGAAGGGTCGATCCCCTGCTCCAAAGCTGCCGCAGCGATCAACAGCTTAAAAACCGAACCGACCGGGTAGGCACCGAGCGCACGGTTAAACAACGGTGAATCCGCCCGATTCAAGCTATCTGCCACACAAGTCGGGTCAAAATCCGGTCGGCTTGCCATAGCACAGATGCCTCCGTCCGAACAATCCAGAATCACTGCCGCACCCGTTTTCAAGCCGCAGATATCCATCGAATTTTCAAGAGCCTGCTGAAAGGATTTATTCAAAGTCAACACGATTCCGCCGCTGCTGTCATAACCATCATTGAGCGTTTCGATTTTTTCGCCCGGAAGCACCTTACCGGTCGCATCACATTGAAAACGCACTTTCAGCGTACCGTGAAAGGTATTGAGTAAATCGTTGAAACTTTTTTCCAGCCCGCAAACACCGTTTCCGCTTTCATCGGTGTAACCGATCAAATGGCTTGCCGGTGTATCCGAAGCGGTTCGGTTTACCGTATTCAGCATTAAAATATCCTCCTGGCTGCATTGCCTGCCGGTTTGTAAAAGCATCGGTTCACCTGTGGCAAGCACCTGATTCACCTGCGCAAACATATCTGTATTCAACTGCTTTTTCAATTCAGCCAAAGCACCTGCAGTCGGCTTGATTGCGGCAACTTTCTTCGTTTCGCATCCGACCAGACGCTCCATCCTGCAATCGTATATCATCCCCCGGCTTTCGCTCACGGTCATCACCTTTCCGTTTCCATTTCCGAGTGCCGTTTGCTGAGAAGAATCGAGCAGAATCATCATCATCCTCAGCGGAATAACGCCAAATGCAAGCAGCAGCGATATAAAGGCAGCGGCTGCACGCCGGGAAGCATTTACTTTTCTTTTCAATTTCATTTTGCAACACCTCAAATATATTGTTGACAAAACAAAAAGAAAAAACCGATGCGAATAAAATCGCACCGGCTGATAAACATGAAAATGATTTACTTTGTAATTTTATTGAAAGCTTTTTTGCCTTTACGGATAATTACATAACCGCCGTTATCAAATTTGCTTTCGGGAAGCTCAAAATCAAAGGTAGTCAGCTTTTCATCGTCAACACTGACGCCGCCCTGTTCGATCAAGCGGCGAGCTTCACCGTTTGACTTGGCAAGACCGGCCTTGACCATGCAGCGTACAATACCGATTTTTCCATCGATAAAATCTTCGGCGGTCAACACCGTTGTAGGCATATGCTCGCTGTCGGCATTGTTGGAAAACAGCGCACGGGCTGCTGACTGAGCTTTGTCTGCTTCTTCTTCACCGTGAATGAGCTTGGTGACTTCATAAGCAAGGATTTCTTTTGCTTTATTGATTTCGCTGCCTTCCCACTTGGCATACTCTTCAATCTGCTCCACAGGAATGAAGGTAAGCATTTTCATGCAGTTGATGACATCTGCATCATCTATGTTGCGCCAGTATTGATAGAATTCATACGGTG
>JAZUJI010000159.1:0-4233 GCA_045642685.1 Acutalibacteraceae bacterium
CCAATAGGCATTCAGCCAGCGATACGGCTCGGCGGATTTTTCAATATCCTCCGGAACATTGGAACAATGGCGTGAGTGGATGGAAACACCATGCCCACGGGTAATAAACCCGATAATTTCATCGCCGGGCAAGGGATTGCAGCATTGAGCGAATTTTACCAGGCAGTTATCAATACCCTCAACAACAACGCCCTCGCTGCTTTTGATCCTCATTTTCGGAATAACCGTAGGTGCCTCTGCCCGGACGGACTCCTTCACCATACGGTTATAATCATCTTTGATACGGGGCATTATTTTGCTCAGAAGGATACCGCCGTAGCCGATCGCCGCATAAAAATCATCCACCGAGTTACAGCGCTGACGCTCGGCAATTTTGCTCAGGAACTGGTTCATCTGTTCTTCCGGCAAGTGGATGCAGGCACGGCGAATTTCACGGTCAAACTGATTCTTGCCCTCGATAATGTTTTCTTCACGCTTTTCTTTTTTGAACCAGCTGCGTATTTTTCCCCTCGCCTCACTGGTGCGGACAATGTTCAGCCAGTCACGGCTCGGACCCTTGCCCACCTGTGAGGAGGTGATAATATCAACAATTTCGCCGTTTTTTACCTGATAATCGATCGGCACGATGCGTCCGTCGACCTTTGCGCCGACCATTCGGTTGCCGACAGCGGAATGAATCGCATAAGCAAAGTCGATCACCGTTGCGCCAACGGGCAAATCGATCACATCACCCTTGGGCGTGAAAACATAAACTACATCATGACCCAAATCATTTTTGATCGTACTGACGATTTCATCAACGCCAACGGCATCACTCTGGCTTTCGAGCACCTGACGGATCCAGGCAAGGTGGTTATCATAATCACTCTTGCTGCCCTTCGTCATATTCAGCTTGTATTTCCAATGAGCCGCAATACCGTATTCTGCCGTGTAATGCATTTCCCAGGTGCGAATCTGCACCTCAAAAGGAATTCCCTCTTTGCTGATGACGGTCGTGTGCAAAGACTGATACATATTCGGCTTCGGCGTTGAAATATAATCCTTGAATCTGCCGGGAAGCGGACGGAACATATCGTGAACAACACCCAGGCAGTTGTAACAGTCAATAACACTGTCAACAATAATGCGCACAGCATAAATATCATAAATTTCATCGAATGTTTTGTTCTGCATATACATTTTCCGGTATATGCCGTGAACGCTCTTGATTCTTCCGTCCACTTTCGCTTTAATGCCGTTTTCATCAATGCGCTTCACGATACGCTCACGGATATCGGTCAGAAATTCATTGCGCTGCGTACTCTGGCTGGCGAGATTATTCTCGATTTCGTGATAACCTACCGAATCCAAAAAGCTGATAGCCAGATCCTCAAGCTCCTCTTTTACGGGGCGAATACCGAGACGGTGTGCGATCGGCGCATAAATTTCAAGCGTTTCCAGCGCCTTATCCCGGCGCTTCTGTTCCGGCATAAAACGAAGTGTACGCATATTGTGCAAACGGTCTGCCAGCTTAATGATGATGACACGGATATCCTGCGACATGGCAATCAGCATCTTGCGCAAATTCTCCGCCTGCTGTTCTTCTTTCGTGGCAAGCTGGATTTTGCCGAGCTTGGTAACACCGTCAACAAGGTTAGCGATATCCTTGCCGAAGGATTCTTCGATTTCTTCCGTTGTCACAGGCGTATCTTCGACCACATCGTGCAGCAATGCCGCCGCAACGGATTCGGCATCCATGCCCATGTGCGCCAGAATGACCGCAACGGCGACCGGATGAATGATGTACGGCTCACCGGATCTTCTTTTCTGCTCCTGATGAGCCTGCTGAGCCAAATTATATGCACGCTCCACCAGAGCAATGCTGTCTTTGGAATAGTTTCCTTCGATCAGCGTTTTCAGTTCCGCAAAGCCGGAATCTATTTCATAATTATTTGTGCTCATACATATTCACCCCCGTTTTGTATTTGAGTCAAAAGCACCGACTGATTCAAATCAGCCTTTTTGGTTTGTTCGGGAAATACAAGATGCCCCGCTTCATCCTTTATCAAGGTGCCGAGTTCTGCCATTGCCTCCACGGAAACGGCAACCTTACAATAGTTTGCACCGTTATCACCTAAACGATGACAAAGCGTTTCAATATCAAAGTGCCAGCCGTTTTGCGACTTAATGTATTTGTAGACCCTGAGCATAAACTCTCTTGTGGGCAGTGCCTTTTCGATCTGAGCGGCAGACAGCCGCTCGCCCCGTTGGATCGTATCAAACAATTCCATTCCGTCCAGCACAAACTCATCGGACATTCCGTTGGCACGAACCGCTTTTATCTGAATACTCGGCTTAATTTCACCCAAATACTCATTCGATTCAACCGCAACGGCGCAATCGATCACATCGCCCTTGACAAACGGAAACTGATCCGGCGAAACACCGAAACGCACCGCACCGATGCGTGTGTTCCCCTTTGAGAGCATCAGGCGAATGTGTTTTCCTTCCCCAATGGACTGCACTGCTTCGATCTTCATACCAAACAAGCCGAACACCGGGGACGGATTGCCCGAACCGAACGGCTCCAGAGAGGATAACGCCGTAAGCAAATCGGAATTGATCACCGCCGGATTCAGCCGGCAGTCAATGTTCAAAACCGCTCGGGGCATCTGCCCGCACGAAGCGGCATATGCGTTTATCCGGCTGCGAAACTCGTCGATCCGGTCACTTTGCAAGCCGATACCGGCCGCAAGCGTGTGACCGCCGAACTGCGTCAGACAATCTTCGCAGCTTTTTATGGCCTCAAACAGCGAAAAACCGTCAATGCTGCGCCCGGAACCACGTGCCGTTTCTCCGTCACGGGAAATCACGATCGCCGGTCTGCCGAAGGCATCGACGATTTTAGATGCCACAATACCGATAACACCGTGAGGCCAGCCGTCACCGTCAACCACGATCACACGGTCATATCTCAGCTTCGGCTGCCTTGCCAGACACGCCCGGATCTCCTGCAGAATCTCTGCCTCGGCCTTGTGACGCAGCACATTGGCATGGTCAATTTCATTTGCCAAATCTTCGGCAAGCTCCTGTTCTTCGCTGAGCAGCAGCCGGATCGCTCTTGTCGGGCTGCCCATGCGCCCGGCAGCATTGATGCGGGGAATGAGTGTAAATGCAAGCCCGGCAGAAGTAATTGCTTTTTCACCGTAACCGATACAGCTGCGCAAAGCAAGCAAGCCGGGTCGATCGGTTTGATTGATCATACGAACACCGCGGCGAACAAACAAACGGTTTTCATCCGTCAGCGGCATGACATCGCCGACCGTACCCATTGCCAGCAAATCGGCATACTGTTCGGCGACACTTTCATAATCGCACCCCTCTAAGGCGCAAACCAATTTGAACGCCACGCCGACTCCTGCCAGATTCTTAAACGGCAATGTACATTCCGCACGGTACGGATCCACTACGGCAAGGCAATCCGGAATCCGGTCACCGACTCGATGGTGGTCGGTCACAACCAAATCAATGCCCTTTTCTTTGGCATATTCCGCCTCTTCGATACAGCTGATGCCGCAATCCACCGTCACGATAAGCTTAACATTCTGTTCAGCAAAAAAGTCGATCGCTTCTTTTTTTAATCCGTAACCTTCGCTGCGCTCCGGGATCCGGTACAGCACATCGGCTCCCTGCTCTTCAAGATAGGAATACAGCAAAGCCGTTGCGGTAACACCGTCGGCATCATAATCTCCGCAAATCGCAATACGGTCAAATCGGTCAAGCGCACGGTTGATGGCCTTCACGGCCTTATCCATATCCGGCAAATCATAAGGGGAAGACGGCTCGATTTCATCATAGAAAAAAGCACGCACTTTTTCATCGGAATCAATGTTTCGGGACGAAGCGATCAAAGCAGCAATCGGATAAAGCCGGTTGCGTTCCGCCAATCCGGCAGCAAGTGCTTTGTCGATTTTTTTCACATTCCACAGCTTTCGACCCATTTGCTTCGTCACCTCCCAAATATAATAATTTAAATTTTAACATGTCTGTTTTTCATTTTCAAGTTTTTTCGGGCACAATATCTCCATTTTATTTTTCTTAACTCACATCCATATGTAGGTTTGTCAATGATGTGTTACACATTTGGGAAAGCAAATAAAACTTGTTTAGGAGAGCGCCAGTTGAGAGGACGCATGGGGAAATTATTATATTGGCGTTGGCGAACAGCTAACTGTTTTTGGAAATCCTCAAATG
>JAZUJI010000160.1:0-42429 GCA_045642685.1 Acutalibacteraceae bacterium
CCGCATATCTTGTGTTATCTTATTCATAGCGATTAGAGTACCTGCCTTTCGGTTTTGTCTTGCAACTCTACCTTAACACAGGTTCGCTCTATTCGCTTCTCTTTTTTTCCTTACTGTCTCACATCATTGTAACACATACACTGAAAGCCGATTTATTGGTAAAAAAACAGTTGACAAGAATAGGCAGCTATGCTATACTGTTCAAGCCGCATATTACGGGTTGCGCAATTTTTGCGCCCAAATCCGCCTGCTCACGGGCGGTACCCCACAGTAGCGAGACTTATTAAAAGAGGGAAAAAGTATGTACGCCATCATCGAAACCGGCGGCAAACAGTACAAAGTATCTGCCGGTGACACCATTTTCATTGAGAAGCTCAATGTTGAAGCAGACAGCGAAGTCGTTTTCGACAAGGTTATCGCCGTTGGGTCGGACGATTCCATCAATGTCGGTGCTCCCTATGTCAAGGGCGCAACCGTCACCGCCAAAGCCATCAAGAACGGCAAGGGCAAGAAAATCGTTGTTTTCACCTACAAACCCAAAAAGAACGAGAAGCGCAAGATGGGTCACAGACAGCCGTACACCAAGGTTGAGATCGCTTCCATCAACGCTTAATCGCCATGATTCGCTTTAAGTTCTTTCGCTCCTCCGAGGCGATCACCGGGTTTGCTGTTGCCGGTCATGCGGGTTACGCAGAAAAGGGCAGCGACATTGTCTGCGCCGCCGTTTCCTCCGCCGCTTATCTGACCGCCAACACGCTGACTGATTTTCTCGGTGCCGATGCCGCCGTTTCCGTTGAGCCGGACGGCCGTATGACACTTCGCCTGGCAGGCGGCGATGCCGCTGCCCAAAAGGTGCTGAAAGGGCTTGAGCATCACATCAGAATGCTTTCGGAGCAATATCCGGACTGCATCAAAGTAATTTACGGAGGTAACACAAATGCTTAAAATTAACATTCAGCTTTTCGCTCATAAAAAAGGTATGGGTTCCACCCGTAACGGCCGTGATTCCGAATCCAAAAGACTCGGCGCAAAGCGTGCGGACGGTCAGTTTGTTCTTGCCGGCAACATCCTGGTAAGACAGCGCGGTACCCACATTCATCCCGGCACCAATGTCGGCAAGGGCAAGGATGACACCCTGTTCGCAACCGCCGATGGTGTGGTTCGCTTTGAGCGTCTTGGCCGTGACCGCAAAAAGGTCAGCGTTTACACGGTCGAGCAGTAATTGACCAACAGAATCAAACGGTATTTGTGCCCGGAGGAGTTTGCCTCTGCACCGCACAAATACCGTTTTTGTTTTTCTTTTTATCTTTTTCACCGTTTCGGTGGAAATTTTCGCCGCAAGCCGTTATAATGGTTTTATCGGAGGAGGGATTCGCATGATAACCGACCTGAAAATTGCCGATGCTTATTTAAGCCGGATCCTCACGCACCCCGTGACACCCGGTGAAGCCGGTGAAACCGATGCCTTTGAGCGGTGGGATCCTTCGCAGCCTTTTGACAGCAATCGGCACACGATCGAGCTGAAGAAGCAGCCCGGCAAGGATTTTGTCATCCTCAACCTTGCCGATATTCAATGCCACGACGGCGAAGCGTTCAGCCATGTCGGCGAATTTTACGAAGAAACGATCGACAAGCTCATCCGCACCGTGAAGCCCGATTTGATTACGCTCACCGGTGATAACGCCTTTGATTCGCTGGCGCATCTGAAGCTGATCGATTTTTTGGAGCAGTATGCGATCCCTTGGGCACCGGTCATGGGCAACGCCGACCACACCGGCGTCATCAGCGAATACTGGCTCGGCTACCGGCTCACCCGGGCAAAGCACTGCCTGTACCGGCACGGCCCTGCAGGCATGGGCAACGGCAACTACATAATCAACATCACCGAAAACGGTCAGCCGGTTCATCTGCTGTTTATGATGGACACGCACCATGAGGAGGAAATGCAGCCGGGCAGCTATGACCACCTGTATGACAGTCAGATCGCATGGTATGAATGGGCAGTAAAAGGCATGGCTGCTCAAACCGGCCACACGGTGAAATCCTCCTGCTTTTTTCATATCCCCGTGCCCGAATTTCAAAATGCGTGGGACGAAGCGGACGAAAAGCAAAAGGCACAGCCGTTTTGCAAAATGCACGAAGCCAACGGTGCGCCGAAATTCAACAACGGCTTTTTTGAAAAATGCGTGGACTTGGGCAGCACGGTCAATCTGATTTGCGGTCACGACCACAAAAACTGCTTCACGCTTACCCTTCGGGGCATCAACCTTACCTACGCCATGAAAACCGGCTACGGCTGTTATTGGGAGCGGGAAACCAACGGCGGCACCACGCTGACCGTCCGTTCGGACGGTTCGACCGAAACCGAACACCGCTATATCGACCCTGCCGAATCACAGGTGAAATTTTTCCGTCTGGAATACTACGGCGAAAACCTGTATCCGACCCATGAGGGAAATTAAAGGAGGAAATACCATGACTTTCGGATTTAAGATTTATACCTTACTCTATTATGCCGTTCGCTATGTTATGATCGGAGTTTTAGGGCTGTCCTCCATTCTCACCGGTTCGCCGAATCAGGCGCAGGTGAAGGTGGTTGCCCACAGCGGTTACTGCACAAAATTTTTGGAAAACACGGAATCCTCTTTCATCGGTGCCGTAGAGCACGGTGAAAACGGCATTGAAACCGACATCCGCTTCACCTCGGACGGAGTTGCCGTGACCTGGCACGACGGAGATATCACCTTTACGGACGGCACCACCATGGTCGTGAAAGACCACACCTACCGGGAGCTGACCGCAAAGCCCATTGCCAACCCGGTCAACGGCGAAACGGTTTATCTGTGCACCCTCGAACGCTATTTTGAAATCTGCCAAAAATATAAGATGGTCTGTTTTTTGGATCTGAAAGCGGATTTTACCGATGAAAATGTGCGTGAAATGATGGAAATGGGGCGAAGGATCTATGACCTTGACTACATCATTCCGCAGTCCTCCAATGTGGAAAACCTGAAAAAGATCCGTCAGCAATATCCCGAACAGAAGCTGATGCTCACCTACGGGCGCAATCAGTTTGAACGCAAGCTCGATTACACCGTCTGCTTTGAATACAATTTCGGCATTGACTGCGATGTGACCGTCATCAGTCAGCACATGATCCGTCAATTCCGTGACCGTGGTCTGGATGTTGCCGTATTCACCTGCAACACAAAGCTCGAACAGAATTATGCCTATGCGCTGGATGTGGATTATATGGAGACGGATGTATGAGTAAGTTTTTAGAGGATATAAAAGCGTTTTGCCTGAAGAACGATTATTGCGTCTATTCTATTGGAGAAATTAAGGACGGCGGCGAAGCCGAGGAAATCACCGTCACCGAAGCCAATGTCTGCCAGAACGGCTATTCCGTGGCGAAAGCGTTTACTGTCACCGCCATCGGGCTGCTGTATGACCGGGGCAAGATCACGCCGCAGGACAAGGTCGTTGACCTGCTCGGGTCGGACTGCCCACAATATACCGACAGCTGTTGGGAACAGGTGACGGTGCATCACCTGCTGACGCACTCAGCCGGTCTGCCGGGCGGATGCCTGGACATTGATGCGCTGGACAGCCGCACCTTCGGCGAAGATTATCTGCAATATCTGTTCACGCTGCCCTTTGCCTACACTCCCGGCACGGATCGTCTTTATTCAGACGGTGCGTTTTATCTGCTGAGTGTTCTGGCGGAACGCCTTGCAGGCGAAAATCTGCTGACCTTTTTGTGGCACGAGCTGTTCTTTCCGCTCGGCGTTCGGGAGGCCGCCTGGAGCTGCTGCCCGAAAGGGCACTGCATGGGTGCGACCGGGCTGTATATGCGAAGCGATGATACGGCGAAGCTCGGCGAAATCTACCGCAGCGGCGGCGTTTACCAAGGGACCCGTTACCTTTCGGAGGAATGGGTCGGACTTGCTCTTTCCGCTCCCTATGAGCTGCACAAAAGCGACATCGGCAATCTGTTCGGCAAGGGCGGAATGCACGGGCAGAATCTGTTTGTTGACCCGGACAAAAAGCGTGTCGTGGCTTACCATGCCTATGACCGTGTCGATGCAGACGCTCTGATGAACTTTGAACACAACTATCGGGAGGAGAATGAGGCAACATGAAATTACATACGCTCGGCACTTCCTCCGGCACACAGCCGTTTGCCGGCTTTCATCACACCTGCCACGCCATTGAAACCGAACACGGACTTTATTTTCTGGATGCCGGTGAATGTGGTGCCTACACGGCGCACCTTTGCGGCATTGACCTGCTGAAAACCAAGGCGATTTTTCTTTCTCATCCGCATATGGATCATGTGGGCGGTTTGGGCAACTTGCTGTGGTACATCCGTAAAATCGGTTTTGTCCGCAAGGCGTCACTTACCGAAAAAGACAATATTGATATTTTTACGCCGAACCTCGGCACCGTTGATGGCGTTTTTCAGATTCTGCGCAATACCGAGGGCGATTTTGTCACCGCACACACGCACACGGTCCATGCGATCCATGAAGGAGAGCTGTTCGACAACGGTGACCTCCGGGTGGAAGCAGTCGGTACGCACCATATGCCGTTCAAGGACGGTGTGCCGCAGTCTTTCGCTTTTCGGTTGTATGCGCAGGGAAAGACGATCGTTTATTCGGGCGATATGCGTGCGGAGGATATTCCGGCCATTTTGCCCGAGCATTGCGATGTGTTCCTGACCGAAACGGGACACCATCAGATCGAAGATATTACACAGGGCATCCGGGATGCCGCCAAGCAGGTGGATCGGCTCTTTTTTGTCCACCACGGCGGCTATATCATGCGGGATGTGCCTGCCGCTCTGGAACGGGCGAAACAGAGCTTCGGTGAAAATGTCGTCATCACACAGGACGGCATGACCTATGAAATCTGAAAAGGACGGTTTGCCATGGGCAACAGAATTATCGTAGCCGGTGCCGGTCACGGCGGTCTGGCTGCCGCCGCATTGCTCAGCCGCAAAGGCTTTTCCGTGACGGTTTTTGAAAAACAGAAAAGAGAAGAAATCGGCTACGACTGGAACGATTGCATCAACCCGTCGGTTTTCGATGCCCTGCAAATCCCCCGGCCGGATGACGAAGAGCTGCTGCCTTTTGACGGAATGAGCTACCTCAGCCCCGATAAAAGCGTGCTCATTTGCGGAAAGAAAAAAGTGAGATCCAGCAAAATCGCCGAACGAAAGGCTGTTTTGGCGCGGCTGATCGCCTTTGCGGAAGAAAACGGCGTTTCGTTTCACTTCGGTGTTTCCGTCAAGCAGGCTATGGTCAGCGGGAACCGGGTCATCGGGTTAGAAACGGAAATCGGTGATTTTGCCTGTGACTTATTGATCGATTCGTGCGGCATGGATTCACCGGTTCGGCAAAGTCTGCCCGAGTCGTTCGGCATCACCCGTGTTTTTACCCGTCCCCAAACGCTCTACACCTACCGTGCGTTTTATGAGCGTACCAACCGTGAAATGCCGCTGCCGAAATTTACCTGCTGTTTTTATCACAACGGTGTGCCGTCTCTGGACTGGATGATCACCGAGGACAACTATGTGGATATTCTGATCGCATCATTCGGAATCACAAGCGATTCGATCATCCGAAACGGCGTAAACGATTTTTGCAGCTTTCACGGCGGCATCGGCGAACGAACGCTGCGGGGCGGTTCCTGCAGTAAAATTCCCATGCGCCGCACCATACCCGTTTTTGTGGCAGACGGCTACGCCGCTGTGGGTGACTGCGCCGCCATGGTTGAGCCGCTGAGCGGCTCCGGTATCACCGTAAGTGTAGAGGCAGGCTGTTTTCTGGCGCAGGTCGCCGCCCGATCCCGCCGCAATTTTTCCAAAAGCGATTTATGGGAATACGAGGCGCTTTACTTTGAAAAACGGCTCCGGAATATTCTGCGGGATGAAACGACCCGTTTGCTCATGCTCTCCATGACCGCCGGGCAGCTCAACAAAATGTTCACCAAAAAGGTCATCACCGCCAAAGAGCTGTGCGGCGATAAAGAACCGCAGCCGCATGATCTGCGCAGCAAGATCTGCGGCGTTGCGACAACACCCGGGGTGATCCCGAAGCTGCTTCAATACGCATTCCGCTTCAAGCGCATAAAAACGCTCTGCGCACAGTTTCCGCACGATTATGATGAAGAAAAAATCCGCCGCTGGGCGAAAAAATACAACCGATTCTGAGGAGAAAACCATGGAACTTTTCAACGGCTTTGTCTGCCACCCGACCGTTTGCCCGGTCGGACGGACCTACAGCATCATCGTACCGACCCGCTATGAAATGGCTTTGTCCGTGCTCATTGACGGCGAAGAATATTTCAACCATTCCAACGGCATCGTACTCACCTCCTGCGAAATTCAGAAAATCACCGTTCCCGCCGAACGGCTTGACCGGGCGAAGCAATATACCCTGCGGGTGCGCAAGGTGGTAAAGCGTGAGCCGTACTTCACACAGACGGAGGAGCCGGTCGAAATCACCTATTCATTCCGTCCGATCGAAAAAGAGGAAAACATCCGCATTTATCAGATAGCCGATTCGCACGGCTTCATCACCGAAACGGCGGGTGCCGCCGAAAAATTCGGGAATTTGGATTTGCTGATTCTCAACGGCGATATTGCCGACAGCTCCGAAAATGTTGAGAGCATCACCACCACCTACCGCATTGCCTCCGAGGTCACCGGCGGTGAAATTCCCTGTATCATTTCCCGGGGCAACCACGATTTGCGGGGCTCTGCCGCCGAGCATCTGGCGGAGTATATGCCCGACCGGTACGGAAAAAGCTATTATTCGTTCCGTGTCGGCTGCATCTGGGGGCTGCTGGTAGACTGCGGCGAAGATAAAAACGACTGCCACGAAGAATACGGTCACATGGTGTGCTGCCACACGTTCCGCCGGGAGGAAACCGAATATATCCGGCAGGTCATTGCCGACAAACAAAATGAATACGAAGCAAACGGCGTAAAATACCGCCTGATTCTTTCTCATGTGCCCTTTGCCGCCACTTTCCCCGAACCGTTTGACATTGAGCAGGAGCGGTTCACCGAGTGGTGCCGGCTGCTCAAAACCGAAGTCAAGCCGCAGCTCATGCTTTGCGGTCACACTCATTCGCAGGTCATAAGCCCCGTCGGCGGTGAAATGGATCACAAGGGGCAGCCCTGCACGGTGCTCATCGGCTCCGAGGTGCATAAGCGTGACCGGGATATCAACTATGCCGGTATGGGGCTGACGCTGCAAAGCGGCTGCGCTGAGGTGGTTTTTAACACGATGCACGACATCAAAGAAAAGAAAATCGTATCATTTTGATACAAAAAGCAGGAAACAAACAAAAAGCATGAAGAAAAACTATTGATTTTGTGCAAAAGTTATGATAAAATAAACAGGTAAATCATCAATTATTTGTGCGATTATATTTTGACACCAACGGAGGAAACACGCATGGCTAATTGTCCCAAGTGTAATGCTCACCTGAAGCTCACCGATTGGCGCCCGGAATGTCCGCATTGCGGCGTTAATATGGTCTATTACGGTATGGAGGATCGTCTGCTGGCAGACGCCGAAAAAGCAGAGGCCGAGCACGCCGTATTCCAAAAGAAGATGGATCGCATGAAGGCCTCTCTCGTCGGCGGCCCGCTGCAGATCGCAAGGCTTGTTTTTGCGTTTCTGCCCATTGCCGGTCTGTTCCTGACGCTTGCCAAATTCAACCTGTCCGAGGCTCCCTACATGGCCGCCAAGACCACCGGTGCCAATGTTCTGACCCTGGTCGATTTCTTCTCGAATCTTGATTTTGATGCTCTGCTCGGCACCTTTGAGTCCGGCGTATTCGGTCAGCCGATGCTGTTCTTTGCTCTGGCGATCGTCGTTTTTGCTTTGACGGTCGTACTTGGTCTGTTCGGTTTCTTCCGTCTGATTTGCTCGGCGCAAAAGAAATCCTGCATCAAAAACATCGTCATTTCCGCTGTTCAGCTGCTCTGCATTGCGGCAAGCTGTGTTCTTTTCAACAAATTCGCTTCCGGCATTGCAGTGGTTTTCCCGGCTTACATCAGCGCATCGATCGGCTTCGGTGTTTATGTTTATGCGGCACTTCATTTGCCGACGATCGCTGCCAACATCATCTTCACGGCAAAGCCCATGAAGGTCAAATACAAAGAATTGCCGGATTATCAGGCTGAGGATGCTGCTATGGAAGCTGCCGAGGCAGCCGAAAAAGCCGAAGCAAACGCCTGACACAAAACAACAAAAAATGGCTGCACTGTGCCCGTTGGTGATCACCGAGCCGTGCAGCTTTTTTATTGAGAAAGAGAGTGCGCACCATGAATCAGCCACTTGCCGATAAGCTCCGTCCGCAAACCATTGAGGATATGGTCGGACAGCAGCATCTGCTCGCCCCGGGAACCGCTCTGCGAAAAATCATTGATTCCGGCACCGTGCCGAATTTAATTTTTTACGGTCCGTCCGGAGTCGGCAAAACCACGCTTGCCGAAATTCTGGCAAAGCAGAGCAACAAGTATTTTTGCAAGCTCAACGGAACCACGGCGAGCACCGCCGATATCAAGGAGGTCATTGCACGCTCCGCAACGCTTTCGGCGGTGAACGGCGTACTGCTGTACCTGGACGAGATTCAGTATTTTAACAAAAAGCAGCAGCAGACCCTGCTGGAATTTATTGAGAACGGCTCCATTACCCTCATTGCCTCCACCACCGAAAACCCCTATTTTTATGTTTACAATGCGGTACTCAGCCGTTCCACGGTGTTTGAATTTAAGAGCGTGACCGCCCGTGAAATCGAGCCTGCCGTGCAGCGTGCCTTCCGTGCGCTGGCTGAAGGATCACATGAAGAATTTGAGCTGGAGGACGGTGTTTTGCGCCACATTTGCTCCGGCTGCGGCGGCGATGTGCGCAAAGCCGTCAACACGGCAGAGCTGTGCTGGCTGGCGGCAGAGCTGACCGAAAACGGCCGCTTCGTGCGTCTGGAAACCGCCCGGCAGCTCACCCAGAGAAGTGCTTTCAAATACGACAAAGACGGAGATGAGCACTACGACATTATCTCTGCTTATCAAAAATCCATGCGTGGCTCCGACCCGGATGCCGCCATTCACTATCTGGCACGGCTGCTGGAGGCAGGCGATTTGCCCTCGGCGTGCCGCCGGCTGCTGGTGTGCGCCAACGAAGATGTCGGGCTGGCTTATCCGCAGCTGATCTCCATTGTGCAGGCGGCGGTGGATTCCGCTTTGCAGCTCGGTATGCCGGAAGCTCGTATTCCGCTGGCAAACGCCGTCATTCTGGTTGCTACGGCACCTAAATCCAATTCCGCCTATAACGCCATCAATGCCGCCATGGAGGACTTAAAAAAAGGCAAAAGCGGCCCGATCCCCCGAACGCTTCAGAACAAGCATTTTGACGGAGAGGATAACAGCCGCAAGGGTCAGTTTTACGAATACCCTCATACCTACCCGAACCATTGGCTCAAACAGCAGTATTTGCCCGATGCGTTGAAAAACCGAACCTATTATGAATGGGGCGATAATAAAAACGAACAGGCTGCCAGAGCCTATTGGAGCAAAATCAAAGGGGAGAAATAATAAAAGAGCTGTAAAGAAGGGCACCCAAAACCGAACCGTTTCTTTGCAGCTCTTTCTTATCGGCATCGGCTTTGCTTATTGGCTTTGGCTTTTCCGTATTTTCTGCAGCGGACAAAAAAAGAAAGCCCTTCGCCGAAACGAAAGGCTTTGGTGGACGTTAACGGACTTGAACCGCTGACCACTCGCACGTCAAGCGAGTGCTCTACCAACTGAGCTAAACGTCCATTTCTCAAGTGCAAGGGGTATTATACCGAAACCGGAAAGAAAAGTCAAGACTTTTCGGCAAAAAACTTTTGAAAAGCCAAAAAAATTTCTGCTCTTTACCAAAATGGTTTTTTCGTATATAATAAGCAGGTAAATCAACGAAAGGGGATTGACCCATGCCGACCATCCGACCCTATCGGAGTGAGGATAAAAGCCGTATGCAGGAGCTTTGTGTCCGCACCTCCAACCCGGAAAACGAATATCACAGTGACTGGGCACCGTATCTGATGATCACCTATAATGATTATTATACCGAGCACGAGCCGGAGAGCTGTTTTGTGCTGGCGGATGATGACGATGTTCCGGTCGGTTACATCATCTGCGCCAAGAGCTGCCGTAAGTGGCGGCGCATTTTCCGCAGGGAATACCTCCCGAAGCTCCGGCAATACAAAGATAAGTCCGTGCTGTTTGAACCGGTTATGGAAATGGTGTTCCATTCCGCATTTGCCTGCCGTTACCCGGCGCACCTTCATGTGGATATCCTCAAGGAATACTGCGGTCAGGGCTACGGTGTGGAGCTGATGAACACGCTGTTCGAGCATTTGCGGCAAAACGGGATCCCGGGCGTTCAGCTTTGTGTGGATGCCGACAATGAGCGTGCCGTCAAATTCTATCTGCGGAACGGCTTTAAGATTTTGGCAGGCAATTCCATGGGGCGTATCATGGGTTACCGCCTGAAGTGACCGTCGATTTCATCAAAAAAGGTGCTTGCGCTGCAGAGTTTTCCCGGCAAAAGCACCTTTTTATCTTTATTCACGAAGGGTTACGGCAGCGGTTACGCAATAGACCTCTTTTGCACCGGCCTTCATCAGTTCGTTTTTACATTCGGTCAGCGTTGCGCCTGTAGTTTTAACATCATCGCACAGCAGCACGGTTTTTCCGCACACATTCTGTTCGCAGCGCACAGCGAAGGCTCCCTTCACATTGGTTCGCCGCTGCTTTTCGGTCAAATTATGCTGGCAGGCGGTTTCTTTCGTTTTGATCAGAGCTCTGCGCCCGTATTTTGACCCGATTTGCCGGGCAATGCGCCGGGCAAACTCGGCACTCTGGTTATAGCTTCTTTTCAGGTAGCTTCGTTTGGTCATCGGCACATATACAACAAGGTCGATTTCGGCTGCGGGGAACACCGCACGGAAGCGATCTGCCATTTTCACGGCGAAAAAGTCGAGCTTATCGAGCTGCCCGTCGAACTTGATTGCCTGAATGGCCCGGCTGATCCCGCCGCTGTACGGATATACGCCGACAAGATTCAGATCGAGCGCATTTTTCAGGCAGGCGCAGTTCCCTTTTGGCAAGCCGCAGGCAAGGCAGACATCCTTCAGCTCTTCGTTTTCTTCGGCGCATTTCGGGCACAGGGTATACCGCAGCTGCGTCACGGTTCCGCAGGCAGGGCAGCACGCAGGCCACAGCAGCGACAGAACACGAAAGAGCGCATCGCCCTTGTGCCGCCGTTCTTCTCGTTTTGGCATTTTTTCACCCCGGCGTATAAAAAAGCACTGCATAGGCAGTGCTTGGATGAGTTGGTCGGTTTTACAGAAGCTCAACGCCGGCTTCACGGCAGCGTGTCAAGGTCAGCTCATCCCAAATGGAAGCCTGAACCTCGCCGACATGAGCCTTGCCCAAAAGCAGCATACAAATGCGGGATTGACCGATGCCGCCGCCCATAGTCAGCGGCAGGGTGCCGTTGAGCAGCAGCTGATGGAACATCAGCTCTTTTCGTTCGGGGCAGCCGGCTTTTTCGAGCTGAGAAAGCAGAGCCTCTTGATCAACACGGATGCCCATGGAGGAAATTTCAATCGCACAGTCCAGAATTTTGTTATAAAACAGAATGTCACCGTTGAGCGTCCAGTCATCATAATCCGGCGCACGGCCGTCGTGCTTTTCGCCGCTCTTGAGCTTGTCGCCGATTTGCATGAGGAACACAGTGCCGTATTCTTTGGCAGCAGCGTTTTCACGCTGCTTCGCAGTCAGCTCGGGGTATTTTTCCTCCAGCTCAAAAGTAGTAATAAATGTGACCTCCCGGTTCAACTCCACATCAACAGCCGGGAAAAGCTGTTTGATCTCATTCAGTGTGTCGCACACAACGCCGACAATGGCATTGACCGTGTCCTTGAGCAGCTGCACATTGCGCTGTTCACGGGAAATGACCTTTTCCCAATCCCACTGATCCACATAAATGGAATGAAGATTATCCATTTCTTCATCACGGCGGATAGCGTTCATATCGGTCACGACACCTTCACCGACGGAGAAGCCGTATTTGTACAGAGCGTAGCGTTTCCATTTGGCGAGCGAGTGAACGACCTGCGCCATTGTGCCGGTTTCTTTGATATCGAAAGCAACGGCACGCTCAACGCCGTTGAGGTCATCGTTAAAGCCGGTGGAAGCCCCCACAAAAAGCGGTGCGGAAACACGGCTGAGGTTCAATGCGGCACAAAGGCGGTCATTGAAAATACTTTTGATTTTTCCGATGGCTATCTGTGTGTCGTGCACATTCAGGGCAGAACGGTAGCCGGCGGGAATGTGAGTTTTGCTCATAAAGGAACATCCTTTCCGGAAGGCTTGGCAATAAAAATCCCCAAACTCAGTATATCCAAAAATTTTAGAACAAAACACGGCAGTTGTCAAGCGTTTTGCGGGATTATACCTGTTAATCTGCATTTATCAGAAAAATATATCTTGAAATTAAAAAGCTCAGCCACTATAATGATAATGGATCAAGATCAATTATTTGTGTTGCAAAAAGCAGGTGCAGAAAAACAAAATGGAATACTTTCTTTTCGTTTTTGAAATCATCGGGACGATCGCTTTTGCCGTTTCCGGTGCCGCTGTCGGGATCCGAAAAAGCATGGATGTTTTCGGCGTGGTCGTTTTAGGGCTTACGACGGCGTGCGGCGGCGGCCTGATCCGGGATGCCTTACTCGGGCACACACCGCCGATGATGTTTTCACACCCCGTCTATGCCTGCGGCGCCATTGCCGCTTCGCTTGCCGTGTTTCTGGTGGTGAAGTTCCGGGGCGAGCTGCGGGATAATCAGCTTTTTATTCTGGCGCAGCTGACCTGTGATTCGGCAGGGCTCGGCGTCTTCACCGTTTCGGGTATTTCGGCGGCGGTGTCGGCAGGGTACGGCGGAAATCTTTTTTTTACGGTGTTTCTCGGCGTGCTCACGGGGGTCGGCGGCGGCTTGTTCCGTGACATGATGGCAGGGGAAAAGCCGTACATCCTCACCAAACATATTTACGCAACCGCTTCGCTTGCGGGGGCTTTGGTGTGCTGGGTGATCTGGCGTTTTTTCAATCAGCATATTGCACAGAATGTTGCCATGCTCACCGGCAGTGCAGTGATCGTCATCATTCGCTTCTGCGCCGCCTATTACCGCTGGAGCTTACCGAAAATCGTAACAAAGGAGAATCATCATGACTAAATCCGTTAAAACCGTTCTCAGCCTGCTTCTCTGCTTGTGCCTGATCGGCGGCGCAGTTGTGCCGTGTGCGTTTGCGCAGGAGGAAAATCTGAAAGTTCTCGTCACCACCGACACGCATTTTCAATGTGCTGAGGATCTGGGCGATCTACCGGCGCCATCCGAAGCGCTTTACACCAACGGCATGACCAAAGAGGATGCCGAGGTGTTTTATTACGCATCCTCCCAGGGGCAGATGAATTACGAGTCGGGCGCCATTATGCAAAAGCTGCTGGACGACTTTGCCGCCGCCGATGAAAAGTTTTTATTGATTTCCGGTGATTTGACCGGCGGAGGTCGGCAGTCGCACAAGGCTCTTGCCGAAATGCTGCGCAAGACCGAGCAAATGTGCGGAAAGCCCATTTATGTGATCAACGGCAACCATGACTGTGCTGCGCAGGCAGATGAAAAGCATATCACGGTAAGTGAATTTTGTGAAATTTATGCGGACTTCGGTTATAACGAGGCGTTGAGCCGCCATGACACTTCTGCTTCCTATACAGTAGATTTGAACGCAGAATACCGCCTGCTTGCGCTGGATTCCTGCATCTACGGAGCGGATGACGGTGAGATCAATGCTTCCGTTTCCGCCTGGCTCAACGAGCAGCTTAAACAGGCGAAAGCCGACGGAAAGCAGCTTATCGTGATGATGCACCACAGCCTGCTGCCGCACTTTGAATTGCAGCCGATGATTCCCGCTTACACCGACCATGCGTCCCTTCTGGCGGATAACGGCGTGTCGGTGGTGTTTACGGGTCATGTGCACGCCAATGATATCTCTTACACCAAAACCAAAAACGGCAATGTGCTTTACGATGTTCAGACCGGGTCGCTGATCGCTTCGCCGAATGCCTACCGTTCGGTGAGCTTTGACGGTAAAAAAGCGGAGATCAAGAGCAGATACATCACGGAAATCGACACCTCTTTGCTGCCGTTTGCCTATACGGAAAAGCAAATGGACGGACTGAAAAATAATTTTTCCGATTATGCCTACCGCTATTTTGAAGCCGGTATCTGTAAGTGGCTCAACCGCTATATCGGTTCGCCCTACAAGGTGGCAAAAATGCTGAAAATCAAACAGGGTGACACCGGCTATGCGACACTGGATGCGTTGATGAGCCGCCTGGGCGGTGCCGTGCAGCTGGATCTGTACGGGGACGGCATGAGCGTGGAGAAAATTGCCGCCATGGGCGGAAAAACCATTGAAAAAACCGACAGTGAAAAACTCTATCAGGTGGCGGCGAAAATCATGTACGGCTTCTACCACGGCAACGAGGCGCAGACAAGCGACAGCCGCAATGTGGAGCTGCTGTTTGACTGCCTGAAGGCTTCGCTGGCATACGGTGCGTTTGCGCTGGTCAGCCCGAACGGAAAAGTGCCCGAATTTGCCGTGTCGGCTTTGGCGAAGGTCAACTTCCGTGACGGATTGGCGGATGATGCCGTGATGGCTCTGGTGCGCACGCTTGCCGGCGGCTTTGCGGATGATTTGAGTTATGAAGAGGATATTGACACGGTGCTGGATCTGAGCGGCTCAGCAGCGGGAAGCGATACGGTTCCGCTGAGCATCGTGTTAAAAATTCTGAATATTTTGCGGGAAGTCCTTCAGCGGCTGCTTCGCATCGGATAACGGGAGGAATACGATGTACGAATCGTTTGATTTGAAAAAAAGTGTGGAGCTTGTGCACCACTATATCACCAACATGGTGGATGAAGCACAGGATCATTTGCCCTATTGGCTGCTGCTGCCCAACAAAAAGCCGGCAGAGGCGGCACACTGCCGGGTGGATGATGCGGAACTGGTCGGCTCGTGGTATGAGGGTCTGACCTGCGCCATGCGTGTGCTCAACACCACGCAGGGCGATGAAGTAAAGCAGTCTTTGCGCCGTCACCTGATGAAATCGTGGGGCGAGCACGGCCTGCGCTTTTGCGAAAAATATCCGTGGACACATACGGTGCACGCATCATTTCACGAAATGGGCTATATCCTGCCGGCTCTCAACCTCATCACCGAGGAATACCCCGAGGATGAGGAGGCAGAACGCCGCACGAGCGAGCTGATCCGGGGTATGCGTTCGCTTGTCATCGAACGCAAAGTGTGCACCTTCTGGTCGGGTGATTACGACGAAGATGAGCCGATTTATGAATTTCCGAACGATGTGTTTTTGCAGGATGGCGGCTTCGACCTCACCCGGCACACCGGCCGGGGCGAACAGCCTATCCGCAATGCGCTCATGCTTCCCGCTCTGGTCAGACGGTACGAATTGAAAAAAGACGAGGTCGCTCTGGATCTGGCGCAGGGCATTGCCAATTATGTTTTGGGTCCGTCACGCTACTTCAACTATAAAATGGAATTTTTCGGCCATGTTCACTCGGCGGCATGGTTTGCCTACGGCTTGATTTATCTCGGCCGTATCATCGGGGAAGACCGCTATATCGAAAAAGGAAAAGGAATCTACGATTATATCCGTTCTCTGTCCTCCGATTTCGGCTGGGTGCCCGAATATGCGCAATGGCACCCCATGGAGGAGGAGCATTGTGAAACCTGCTGTGTGCGGGATATGATCATTGCCGCTCATGAGCTGACCAAATGCGGCTACGGCGAGTACTGGAACGACATCAATCGGTTTGCCCGGAATCAGCTCATGGAAAATCAGGTGCGCTACACCGGCTATGTTACCTGCGATAATTCTCTGCCGGACGGAAACGGCATCACCTACCGGGACATTGATAAACGCATGATCGGCGGTTTCACCGGCGGCAGTGAACCGAATTCCATTTCACTCACCCGGTTCCGCTCGATCGCCGGGTGCTGTGTCGGCACGGCACCGACGGCATTGAAGCTGGTCTGGGATAACGCCATTACCGAGGAAAACGGTGCCTACATCGCCAACATTCCCTGCGAGAGAGAAATTGAGCAAATTAAGATGGAATCGTTTTTGCCCAACGAGGGCAGGATCCGCCTGACGGCAAAGTGTGCCTGCAAAGCCGGTTTCCGCCTGTATGACTGGATGGGAGAAGCCGTGACGCTGACGGTCAACGGCAAACCTGTTGAGCCTGAAAAGTGCGGCGCAGCGGTGCAGACCGCTTTGCAGCAGGGGGATCGTCTGGAGCTGAGCTTTGCGCTGGAAACCGTGGCGAAGAAAGAATACACCAGAGGCACAGAATATACCGTCTATTGGCGTGGGTGCGATGTGGTGGATCTGACCCCGAGAGGCGATCATGTGCGGCTGTATCAGCGGGATCTGTCGCAGCCGAAATATTATCCTCTGCCGGAAGATGTTATTTATACAGGGGCGGCGAACATGGGACCGACCCAGCAGAAAAAATAATGATAGGGAGAGCGGATTATGCGTGTGAAAGAAAAAGCCGCCGTGGTGCGGGATAAGATTTTTTCCTGTTCTTCTGCGAGCATGAAGGAGCAGTTCGGTTATGCCGGCGGAATCTTCGGCAACGCCATGGGGCAGGACAGCGTCCACACCTACGGCGACCAGTTCAGCCGTGACTTCGCCCTCATCGGCGATAAGCTGATGCTGCTCAAAGGCAATGTGGCGACGATTCTCAGCTTTCTTATTCCGCCTGTTGCCGGGGCGTGGTACGATTCGCCGCAAAAGGGCAAAATCAGTCATCTGCGTCAGGCTCTGCGGATCATGCCGATCCCCTTTGCCATTTCATCCATGCTGCTGTTTATTGTTCCGAGCAGCAGTGCTTTATACAATTTTATCTGGACCTTTGCTTTCAGCGTGATTTTCGATGTGGTCGATACCTTTTATGATATCGCCATGTCAACGCTGGGTCTGAAGCTTTGCACCGACCCGAAGGATCGCACCGGCTTTTTTACGCTTTCTTCGTGGGCTTCCACGCTCGGGTCTATGCTGCCGGGCTGGATCATTCCGATCATTGTCGGTTCCACCGATGATTTGAACAGCCAGAAATGGCGCTACTTCTATGTTGCGCTCATTTTTTGTGTTTTAGGCGTTGCCTCCATGTACCTGCCGTATTTCACGACCAATGAACGGGTCGATGCCGCCATTGGCGAGCTTGCCCGCAAAAAGCAGGCAAATGAAAAAGAACACATTCAATGGAACCGGGAAACGCTGCGTGCCATTTTGTTCAACCGTCCCTTCATGATCATTCAGATTTCGCTGATTTGCGATATGATCCGTCAGGTGACCTATACGGCTCTGCCTTATCTGTACCGCAACATTTTCGGCGATTACAAGATGAAGGCCATTATCGACATGATCAGCGGCGGTTTGTCCTATGTCGGTCTGGCGGCGGTTCCGTTTGTCGGCAGCAAGGTGTCGGCACGCAACATGATGGTGGGCGGCTACGGCTATACGGCGTTTTTCTATGCGATCATGTCTGTATTCAACTTCAACCTCGGCGGCAAGGGCAAGGCCGTTGCCTTTGACCGTGGCCATGTGGATGTTCTGCGCAAATACCGTTACCTCATCGGCGTGATCGTCGGTCTGGCAGGTATGCCGAATGCGGCACAGGGTGCGGCAAGAAAGATCATCACCGCCGATTCCACCGACTACATGGAGTGGTACGGCTACAAAGAGTTCGGCACACAGGTGCGCAGTGACGGTATGCTCAGTGCCGCCGGCAACATCGTGACGAAGGTCGTCAGCCTGCTCAAGGCAAATCTCTATAACGGTCTGTTTGTAAAAATTGATTATGAATACATCAACAAGCGCACCGACGAGGTCGCCCGGCAGTATCAGCTCAAAGATCCGAAGATTTCGGTGATTGAAAACAAGCTTTCGGCAAACGATAAGTACTGGACGGTGCTCAGCCGTCTGTTCCTCGTGATCACGCTTTGCGGTCTGGTCGGCAACACCCTTTCCGCCGTTTCGTTCCTGTTTGATAATTACACCGGCAAACGCAAGCAGATGATTCTGGAGGAACTGAATATCAGCCGCAAGAAGCATGAGCTTGTCATGGCGCAAACGGATGCGGATACCGAATAAAGATGGGAGACAGCGGATTTTTGTCGGCTGTCTCCTCCTTTTAC
This sequence comes from Acutalibacteraceae bacterium, assembly GCA_045642685.1. Classification (GTDB taxonomy): domain Bacteria; phylum Bacillota; class Clostridia; order Oscillospirales; family Acutalibacteraceae; genus UBA8612. The sequence goes on from JAZUJI010000160.1 coordinate 18,349, forward strand.
GCGAATTTTTGTAGGATGTTACAAATTTTTGTAAAAAAGTTCTGTAAAATCAGACAAATAACCGTTTTTGAAAAAAGTTGAAAAAAATCAAAAAAATGCTTGAAATATATATATATGTATGTTAAAATATCACAGTATGCTATGCAAATAGTGTGCAGGTATGCGTTGAAGCGGAAGGTGGCTGCCCGTTGAGGCAGGGAATTTCCGCGGAGCATGTCCGATCCATGAACCGGGCGACTAGTAAAATAGTACTCACCCTGTCAGCCGTTCATCTCACGGGCGGTTTTGGGTGAAATTGCGCTTTTAGCTGGCCGGAAAGTATGTTCTACTTTTCCGGATTTTGAATGGGATGGTTAGAAACACCCGGAGCCGTGTGCAAAAGCGCAGCCCGCCAAATTTTAGGAGGCGTCACAATGGCAGTCAAAAACAAAATCAGAATCAGACTCAAGAGCTACGATCACAACCTCGTAGACAAAGCAGCAGAGAAGATCGTTGAAACCGCAAGAAGAACCAACGCACAGGTTTCCGGTCCGGTTCCGCTGCCCACCGAAAAGGAAGTTGTTACCATTCTCCGTGCTGTTCACAAGTATAAGGACAGCCGTGAGCAGTTCGAGCACCGCACCCACAAGAGACTCATCGACATCGTAAGACCGTCCAACAAAACCGTTGAGGCACTTACCGCCCTTGAGCTTCCCGCAGGCGTTGAAATCGAAATCAAGCTGTAAGCAGCTCCCTACTTAATTTGCCTGTTCCCTATATTATATACATTATAGTATAGCTCGCTTCAGGTCATGTTGGTGAATACCAACCAATAACCGAAAGGAGAAAAACAAAATGCAAAAAGGTCTCATTGGTAAGAAGATCGGCATGACGCAGATCTTCGACGCGAACGGCAATGTCGTCCCCGTTACTGTGGTTGAAGCAGGTCCCTGCATCGTGACCCAGAAAAAGACGGTCGAAAAAGACGGCTATGAAGCTGTTCAGCTCGGCTTCCAGGATGTGAAGGTCGAGCGCCTGAGCAAGCCCCTGAAGGGTCACTTCGCAAAGGCAGATGTTGCCCCGAAGAAGGTTCTCAAGGAATTCAGACTTTCCGACACGGCAGCTCTTAATGTGGGCGATGTGCTCAAAGCCGACACATTTGAAGTCGGTGCCTCCATTGATGTAACCGGCACAAGCAAAGGTAAAGGCACCGCCGGCTCCATCAAAAGATGGAACTTCTCCAGACTCAAGGAAAGCCACGGTACAGGTCCTGTCGCAAGACACGCCGGTTCGTTGGGCGCCTGCTCCGATCCCTCCCGTGTTTACAAGGGAAAGAAGCTTGCCGGTCACCTTGGCTGCGAGAGAGTAACCGTTCAAAATCTCAGCATTGTCAAGATTGATGTCGAAAACAACCTCATCGCTATCAAGGGTGCCATCCCCGGCCCCAAGGGTAGCTACGTCATCATCAAAGACAGCGTTAAAGCGTAAGGAAGGAGTGTACTAAATGCCTACAGTATCAGTTTTTGATATCAGCGGTGCAAAGGTTTCGGAGCTTGCTCTTGCCGACAGCATTTTTGCAATCGAGCCGAGCATCCCCGCAATGCACCTCGTAGTTGTCAACTATCTGGCAAATCAGCGTCAGGGTACACAGTCAACCCGCACACGCTCAGAAGTCAGCGGCGGCGGCAAGAAGCCCTGGAGACAGAAAGGCTCCGGCCGTGCCCGTCAGGGTTCCACAAGAGCTCCGCAGTGGTATCACGGCGGCATCGCTCACGGCCCCAAGCCCCGCACATACGGCGGCTCCGACAACAAGAAGGTCAGAAGACTGGCTATGAAGTCCGCACTTTCCTCCAAGGTTTCTGCCGACGAGCTTGTTGTTCTTGATTCCTTTAAGATGGATGCAATCAAAACCAAAGAGGTTGTCAAGGTTCTCAATGCTCTCAACACAGCAAAGAAAACCCTCATCGTTCTCCCTGAGAAGGATGATGTCATTTACAGAAGCGCACGCAACATTGCCGGCGTAAAAGTAACGGTTGTCAACTCTCTGAATGTATACGACATTCTTAACTGCGACACGATGCTCGTGCTCAAGGATGCCGTTGCTAAGATCGAGGAGGTTTACGCATGAGCAAGGCAGCACAGGATATCATCATCCGTCCTCTCATCACAGAGGAAAGCATGGCAGGCGCCGCTTACAGAAAGTACAGCTTCGTAGTGGCCAAGGATGCCAACAAAATCGAGATTGCTCAGGCAGTCGAAGCCCTCTTTGAAGGCACAAAGGTTGAAAAGGTCAACACGGTTAACTGCAATGGCAAGCTTCGCAGATACGGTCGCTTTGAAGGCTTCACCGCTTCCTGGAAGAAAGCCATCGTCACCTTGACGGAGGATTCCAAGACCATCGAGTTCTTCGACGGCTTGATGTGATCCGCACACTTATAAACAACCAATAATCCGGCGGTAAGGTATGGAGTTCAGACATACTCCGCAAAGCCGCTTTAAGGAGAGTGAAAGTTATGTCTATCAGAGTCTTTAACCCGACAACAAACGGCAGACGCAATATGTCGGTTACAGATTATTCCGGGCTTTCCAAGGTTGCTCCTCATAAGAGCCTTCTTGTTTCCCTGAATAAAAAGTCCGGCCGTAACAGCTACGGCAGAATCACCGTTCGCCACCGTGGCGGCGGTAACCGCAACAAGTACCGCATCATTGATTTCAAGAGAGATAAGACCGGCATGAACGCAACGGTTGAGACCATCGAATACGATCCCAATCGCTCCGCTCACATCGCACTGGTCAAGTATGAAGACGGCGAGTTCCGTTACATCCTTGCACCGGAAGGTCTCAAGGTAGGCGCTACCATTTGTGCAGGCGCCGATGCCGACATCATCGCCGGCAACGCTCTTCCTCTTATCAATATCCCGATTGGTACCTTCATCCACAATGTTGAGCTTTACCCCGGCCGCGGCGGCCAGCTTGCAAGAGCAGCCGGCAACGGTGCACAGCTCATGGCTAAAGAAGGTGCATATGCTCTTCTTCGTCTTCCCTCCGGCGAGCTGAGAAATGTTCCCGTGACCTGCATGGCAACCATCGGTGTTGTCGGCAACGGTGACCACGAGAATGTTAAAATCGGTAAAGCCGGCCGTACCCGTCACATGGGCATCAGACCGACCGTTCGCGGTTCCGTCATGAACCCCTGCGACCACCCGCACGGCGGTGGTGAGGGCAAGTCCCCGATCGGCCGTCCCGGCCCGGTCACCCCGTGGGGCAAGCCCGCTCTCGGTCTGAAGACCAGAGCCAAGAAAAAGCCTTCCGACAAGCTTATCGTAAAGCGTCGTAACGGCAAGTAAGAGTTGATGAAAGGAGCTAATAACGAATGGGCAGAAGTATTAAAAAAGGACCTTTCGTGCAACCTAAGCTGCTCGAGAGAGTCGTGGAAATGAATAAGACCGGCGAGAAGGTCGTTCTCAAGACCTGGAGCCGCAGCTCGACAATATTCCCCGACTTTGTCGGCCACACCTTCGCTGTTCACGATGGACGCAAGCACGTTCCGGTATATGTCACGGAGGATATGGTAGGTCATAAGCTCGGTGAATTTGCTCCGACAAGAACCTTCAAGGGTCATGCCGGTTCCAAAACATCGAATTCGGGTAAATAAGGTCGAAAGGAGTGTAACAAATGCAAGCAACTGCAAAAGCAACCTATGTGCGCATTACGCCTCGTAAGGTTCAGATTGTGCTTGACTTGATCCGCAATCAACCTGTTGATAAAGCGGCAGCAATTCTCAAATACACGCCCAAGGCCGCGTGTGAACCCGTTGGCAAGCTGCTTAAATCCGCAATCGCCAACGCTGAGAACAATTTTGATATGGATACCTCGAAGCTTTATGTTGCTGAATGTAACGTAGGCGCAGGTCCCATCCTCAAAAGAATCAGACCCAGAGCACAGGGCCGTGCGAATCGCATCAACAAGAGAACTTCGCACATCACCATCACTCTGGCAGAGAAAGAATAAGAAAGGAGGAGGTTAATAATGGGACAGAAAATCAATCCGACCGGTCTTAGAATCGGTGTTATCAAGGACTGGGAATCTCGCTGGTATGCGAATAAATCCACATTCGGCGACACCCTTGTTGAGGACTACAATCTTCGTGAATACCTCCTCAAGACACTTGCTCCCGCAGGTGTTCCGAAGGTAGAGATCGAGCGTGACGCAAAGCGTGTGCGCATCAACATCCACTGCGCAAAGCCGGGCATGGTCATCGGCCGCGGTGGTTCCGAAATTGAAAAACTTAAAAAGATCTGCGAAAAGAAGCTTTCCGGCAATCAGGAAGTTTTCATCAACATCGTTGAAATCAAGCAGCCTGACCTCGATGCTCAGCTCGTTGCCGAGAACATCGCAGCTCAGCTCGAAAAGAGAGTTTCCTTCCGCCGTGCACTGAAGCAGTCGATCGGCCGCACCATGAAGCTTGGTGCAAAGGGTATCAAGACCCAGGTTTCCGGCCGTTTGGGCGGCGCTGAAATTGCCCGCACCGAGCAGTACCACGAGGGTACGATTCCGCTGCAGACCATCCGTGCCGACATCGACTACGGCTTTGCAGAAGCACACACCACCTACGGCCTTATCGGCGTTAAGGTGTGGATCTATAAGGGTGAAGTTCTTCACGACACCCGTAAGCCCCGCAGGGAAGGAGGAGCTAAATAATGCTGTTACCCAAGAGAGTTAAATACCGCAGACAGCAGAGAGGCCGCTTGAAGGGCGCTGCTCACCGCGGTAACAAAGTTAACTACGGTCAGTTCGGCCTTATGGCTCTTGAACCCGCATGGATCACTTCCAACCAAATCGAAGCAGCCCGTATCGCAATGACCCGTTACACAAAGCGCGGCGGTCAGGTTTGGATCAAAATTTTCCCCGATAAGCCGATTACAGAGAAGCCCGCTGAAACCCGCATGGGTTCCGGTAAAGGTTCTCCGGAATATTGGGTCGCCGTCGTTAAGCCCGGCCGTGTCATGTTTGAAATCGCCGGTGTTGACGAAACGGTTGCACGCGAGGCTCTTCGCCTTGCAGCAAACAAACTGCCTATCAAGTGCAAGTTTGTTACTAAGGAAGAAACGGATGGTGAGCAATAATGAAAGCCAGTGAAATCAGAAAGCTTTCCGCTAAGGAGCTGGATGCTAAGCTGCTTGAGCTGAAGGACGAGCTGTTCAAACTGCGCTTCCAGCAAGCCGTTAATCAGCTCGACAACCCAATGCGCATTAGTGCCGTCAAGAAAGATATCGCCAGAATCAAGACGATTCAGCGTGATATCGAATTACACGGCACAGATGCTTAAGGATAGGGAGGTCAGTTTCAATGAGCGAAAGAAACCTTAGAAAAACCAGAGTCGGTATCGTAACCAGCGACAAGATGGAAAAAACCGTTGTCGTATCCGTTAAGGATAAGGTACAGCATCCGCTCTACAAAAAGATCATCAACAACACGATCAAGCTGAAGGCACACGATGAAAACAACGAGTGCTCCATCGGCGACCGTGTTCTCGTTATGGAAACTCGCCCCATGTCCAAAGACAAGAGATGGCGCGTGGTCGAGATCATTGAGAAAGCCAAATAATTTTGGCGCAACTGTAAGGAGGCACAAACACTGTGATACAGCAACAGAGTTACTTGAAGGTGGCCGACAACACAGGCGCAAAAGAAATTATGTGCATTCGTGTTCTCGGCGGTTCCAAGAAAAGATACGCTCATATCGGCGATGTCATTGTTGCTTCTGTTAAGAAAGCAACACCCGGCGGAGTTGTCAAAAAGGGCGATGTTGTTAAGGCTGTCGTTGTTCGTACAGCATTCAGCATCCGCCGTGAGGATGGCTCGTACATTCGTTTCGACGAAAACGCTGCCGTTCTGATCAAGGATGACAAGAATCCGAGGGGCACCCGTATTTTCGGGCCGGTGGCAAGAGAGCTTCGTGAAAAGGACTACATGAAGATCCTCTCCCTCGCTCCCGAAGTGCTTTGATGGAGGTAGTTGGATATGAATAAGCTTCATGTTAAAAAGGGCGACGAAGTCGTCGTCATTAACGGTAAATACCGCGGCAAAAGAGGCAAGGTTATGGAAGTTTCCCCGTCTGAGGGCAAGGTCATTGTCGAAGGCGTCAACATCGTAACCAAGCATGTAAAGCCCAAAAAGATGGGTGAGCCCGGCGGCCTGATCAAGGCTGAGAGCGCACTCTACGCTGACAAGGTTCAGCTCATCTGCCCCAAGTGCGGCAGACCGACCAGAACCGGCAGCAAGATCAATGCTAAAGGTCAGAAAGTGCGTACCTGCAAGAAGAGCGATTGCTCGGCAGAATTTTAAGGGAGGGACATGACAGATGGCACAGCTCAAGATTCAGTACAACAACGAGATCGCGCCTGCTCTTATGAAGAAATTCGGTTACAAGAGCGTCATGCAGATCCCGAAGCTCGATAAGGTTGTTATCAATGTCGGCTGCGGCGAAGCCAGAGATAACCCGAAGGTCATCGATGCGATCGTCACCGATATCGCAACCATCACCGGTCAGAAGCCCGTTATCTGCAAGGCGAAGAAGTCCGTTGCAAACTTCAAGCTTCGTGAGGGCATGAACATCGGTGTTAAGGTCACCCTTCGCGGTGAGAAGATGTATGAGTTTGTTGAAAGATTCTTCAACCTCGCTCTTCCCCGTGTGCGTGACTTCCGCGGCATCAACCCCAACTCATTCGACGGCAAGGGCAACTACTCCATGGGTCTTAAGGAGCAGCTTGTTTTCCCGGAAATCGAATATGATAAGATCGACAAGGTCAGAGGCATGGATATATGCTTCGTAACCACAGCAAACACTGACGAAGAAGCTCGTGAGCTGCTTACGCTTATGGGTGCTCCGTTTGCGAAATAAGGAGGGATAACTGTGGCCAAAACATCCATGAAGATTAAGCAGGCTCGCCCCGCTAAATATTCAACAAGACAGTATAACAGATGCAAGATCTGCGGCCGGCCGCACGCCTATCTTCGTAAGTACGGAGTATGCCGCATCTGCTTCAGAGAACTGGCACATGACGGCCAGATTCCCGGCGTAAAGAAAGCAAGCTGGTAAACAGAGCAATTGCAAAGGAGGTAACGGTATGCAAATCACTGATTCCATCGCTGATATGCTTACGAGAATCCGCAACGCTAATTCCGCTAAGCATGATACAGTGAAGGTTCCCGCATCCAACATGAAGAAGGCAATTGCTCAGATTCTTGTTGATGAGGGTTACATCAAGAACTATAAGGTTGAGGATGACGGCAAGCAGGGCATGATCACCATCACCCTGAAGTACGGTCTCAACAAATCTCAGGTTATTACCGGTTTACGCAGAGTTTCCAAGCCCGGTCTGCGTATGTACACCAATTGTGAGGATATTCCCCAGGTCATGAAAGGCCTCGGCATCGCTATCCTCTCTACACCCAAGGGCGTTATGACTGACAGGGATGCACGCAAAGCCAATGTCGGCGGCGAGATCCTTGCATTCGTTTGGTAAGGAGGTGCTGCAAAATGTCAAGAATCGGCAAAATGCCTATCGCAATCCCGGCCGGTGTTGATGTCACCATTGATGGCAGCACCGTAACGGTCAAAGGTCCCAAGGGTACCCTTTCAAAAACTTTCAACAGCAACATGACGATTGCCAAGGACGGCGATACCATCACGGTCACTCGCCCCAACGATGAGAAAGCGAACCGTTCACTTCACGGTCTGACCCGCACCCTCATCGCCAACATGATCACCGGCTGCCATCAGAATTTCAGCAAAGAGCTTGAAATCAACGGTGTCGGTTACCGTGCTCAGATGCAGGGCAAAGACCTTGTGATGAACATCGGTTATTCACATCAGGTTATTATGGCTTCACCCGAGGGCATCACGATCGAGTGCCCGAACCCCAACAAGATCGTTATTTCCGGTCCCGACAAGCAGAAGGTAGGCCAGTTTGCTGCGGAAGTTCGCGAGAAGCGTCCGCCCGAACCCTATAAGGGCAAAGGTATCAAGTACGTTGACGAATTTATCCGCCGCAAGGAAGGCAAAGCCGGTAAGGGCGGCAAATAAGATTTGAAGGAGTTGAAACGAAATGGTTAAAAGACCTGAAACAAGAAAGGCAAGAGACGCTCGTCATGCAAGAGTCCGTAAAAAGATTTCCGGCACTGCGGAGTGTCCGCGCCTGAGCGTATTCCGCTCCCTTCAGCACATCTATGCACAGCTGATTGACGATGTAAACGGTGTTACCCTTGCATCCGCTTCAACAGTTGAGAAGGAATTCGCAGAATACGGCGGAAACAAAACAGCCTCCCGCAAGGTTGGCGAAGCATTGGCAAAGCGCGCTGTCGCCAAAGGCATTGAAACCTGTGTCTTTGACAGAGGCGGTTATATTTACCACGGCCGTGTGCAGGAACTGGCCGAAGGCGCCCGTGAGGGCGGCCTGAAGTTCTGAGTAAGGAGGGTAATACTTTGGCTAAAATTGATGCATCGGCATTTGAACTCACAGAGCGTGTTGTAGCGATCAACCGTGTTTCCAAAACCGTCAAGGGCGGTCGTATCTTTAAGTTTGCGGCTCTTGTTGTTGTCGGCGACGGCAACGGCATGGTAGGCTTCGGCCTTGGCAAGTCCGGCGAAGTTCCGGATGCTATCCGCAAGGGTATTGAAGACGCAAAGAAGAATCTCTTCAAGGTCTCCCTGAAGGGTTCCACAATTCCGCACGAGGTTATCGGCAAGTTCGGCGCAGGCGTTGTTCTGCTCAAGCCGGCTGCCCCCGGTACCGGCGTTATCGCCGGCGGCCCTGTTCGTGCAGTTGTTGAAACAGTCGGTATCAAGGACATTCGTTCCAAGGCACTTCGTTCCAACAACCCCTGCAATGTTGTAAGAGCTACCATCGACGGCCTCAAGCAGCTTCGCACCATTGACGAGGTTGCCGCGATCCGCGAGAAGTCAGCAAAAGAAATTCTTGGTTAAGGAGGGTGGAAACAATGGCAGATATTAAGGTAAAGCTGGTCAAAAGCCTGATCGGTTCCAACAAGAGCCAGATTGCCACCGCTCACGCACTCGGTCTTTATAAGATCGGTGATGAAAAGGTTCAGCCCGACAACCCCGCAACCAAAGGTAAAGTGAACAAAATCGTTCACCTTGTCCAGGTCAGCGAAGCGTAAGCAAGGAGGTGCTTGAAATGAAATTACATCAGCTTTCACCGGCACCCGGCTCAACATCTGAGCGTAAGCGTATCGGTAGAGGTCCTGCATCCGGTCAGGGTAAAACCGCCGGTAAAGGCCACAAGGGTCAGAAGGCTCGTGCCGGCAGAGGCATGAGACCCGGCTTTGAAGGCGGTCAGATGCCCCTTCAAAGAAGAATCCCCAAGAGAGGTTTCAACAACATTTTCGCTAAGGAAATCGCGATTGTTAACCTTTCTGCTCTTGACGCAAAATTTGAAGATGGTGCCGTCGTTGATATTGACGCACTCATCGCATCGGGACTTGTTAAAAAACAGCTCGACGGCGTAAAGGTTCTCGGTAACGGCGAGATCACCAAAAAGCTCACCGTCAAGGTAAATGCTTTTTCGGAGTCCGCCAAAGCGAAGATCGAAGCTGCCGGAGGAAAGGCAGAGGTGATCTGAATTGCTGAAGACAATTATCAATGCTTGGCGAATTGCCGACTTGCGTAAAAAGCTTTTGTTCACAGCGTTCATTATCCTCATTTTCCGTATCGGTGCTGCAATTCCCGTACCGTTCACCAACATTGCCGAAGGCGGTATCCTCAAGGACGCAGCTGAAGGCACTTTTATGAGCTACCTGAGCATGATGACCGGTGATGCTTTCAACTACGGCACGATTTTCGCAATGTCGATCACCCCGTACATCAACGCATCCATTATCATGCAGCTCCTCGCCGTCGCTATTCCTCCCCTGGAAAGACTTTCCAAGGAAGGCGAAGAGGGTCAGAAGAAGATCGCTTCCATCACCCGTTTCGTAACCGTCGGCCTGGGCATCATGCAGTCCACAGCTTATTATTTCTATCTGCGCAACCAGAACTATCTGATGACCGATGCAAACGGCGCCAAGTTTACCGGCTTTGCCGCTGTGTTCCAGGCACTTGTTATCATCCTCGTCCTTACGGCAGGTACCGCATTCATCATGTGGCTCGGTGAGCAGATCAACGACAAGGGCATCGGCAACGGTATCTCCATTATCCTTTTTGCCGGTATCGTTTCCCGTATCCCCACTATGGCAACACAGCTTGTCAACTACTTTATCATCGGCGGTCCGTACTATGTGTTGGCTCCCATCGTTGCGGTCATTGCGATCCTCATGATCGCTTACATCGTCTGGATGGACAACGCAGAAAGACGCATCCCGGTTCAGTATGCGAAGCGTGTTGTCGGCCGCAAAATGTACGGCGGTCAGAACACTCACATCCCGATGAAGGTCAATATGTCCGGCGTTATGCCTATCATCTTTGCTTCCTCGATCCTCTCTCTTCCGCCTACGGTCGAGATGTTCATTGATGTCAAAGAGGGCAGCGGTCTGGAAACCTTCTTCAACATCTTTAAGTCCACGCACCCGATTTACATTGTTATCTATTTCGTTCTGATCATCTTCTTTGCATACTTCTATGCAACCATTCAGTATAATCCGATCGAGATGGCGAACAACATCCGTAAAAACAGCGGTGCAATTCCCGGCTATCGTCCCGGCAAGCCCACCTCTGATTACATCGCAAAGATTCTTTCCAGAATCACCCTGCTCGGCGCACTGCTTCTCAGCGTTGTTGCCCTGTTCCCGATGATTTTCAGTCAGGTCGCTACCTTCTGCCTCGACAAGTTCTCGGATGGCTACTATTCTCAGGGCATGAACATTTCCCTGGGCGGTACCTCCATCATCATTCTTGTCGGTGTCGCACTTGAGACCGTGAAGCAGTTGGAGAGCCAGATGATGATGCGTCACTACAAGGGCTTCCTTGATTGATGCAGGACACGAGAAAGGATATACAAATATGAAATTGATTCTTCTCGGTGCCCCGGGTGCGGGCAAAGGGACACAGGCTGAGGTCATCAGCAGCCACTGTTCCATTCCCGCTATCTCAACCGGCAACATTATCCGTGAGGCACTTGCCAACGGAACGGAAATGGGTCTGAAAGCAAAGGCTTTCATTGATGCAGGTCAGCTTGTTCCCGATGATGTCGTGATCGGCATCATTCAGGAACGCCTTGCCAAGGATGACTGTGCGAACGGCTTCATCCTTGACGGCTCCCCGAGAACGATCCCGCAGGCCGAAGCACTTGACGCCATGGGTGTTGCGATTGATAAGGTTATCAGCATTGAAGTCGAGGATGAAAGGATCGTCCGCAGAATGTCCGGCAGAAGAGTCTGCAAGGCGTGCGGCGCATCGTATCACCTCGAACACAAAAAGCCGGCAGTCGAAGGCAAATGCAATGTCTGCGGTGCCGAGCTGATTCAAAGAAAGGACGATCACCCCGACACGGTTCTTGACCGCCTCAAGGTTTACCATGAGCAGACAGAGCCGCTGAAGGATTTCTATGCGAAGAAAGGTCTTCTCCGCACGGTGGTCGGTCAGGAGGAAGTGGCTGACACGACAGCGCTTACCTTGAAAGCTTTGGAGGATTAAGCATGATCGTGCTCAAGACGAACCGCGAGCTGAGTCTTATGCGAGAGGCTTGCAGAATCTCGGCGGGAGCATTAAAGGTGGCAGGGGAGGCTGTCGAACCCGGTGTAACGACCGAGGAGATCGACCGGCTGGCTTATAAATACATTATCAGCCAGGGAGCCACGCCGAATTTCCTGAATTACTCAGGCTATCCTGCCACGGCATGCATTTCCATAAACGATGAGGTCATTCACGGCATTCCGAACAAGAAGCGTGTTCTCAAACAGGGTGACATTGTCAGCATTGATTTGGGAGCGGCGATCAACGGCTACAACGGCGATAACGCCGCCACTTTCGCTGTGGGCTCAATCAGCCCGGAGGCGGAGCGGCTGATCAACACCACGAGGGAGAGCCTTTACGAGGGCATCCGCGCGGCTGTTGCAGGCGGCAGGATCGGCGACATTTCATCCGCTGTTCAACGCTATTGTGAGGAGCGTGGCTTCTCCGTCGTCCGCGATTATGTCGGGCACGGTGTGGGCACAAAGCTGCATGAGGACCCAAGCGTACCGAATTTCGGCACACCCGGTCGGGGTGTGCGCCTGTTGCCGGGCATGACCATCGCCATTGAACCCATGATCAACATGGGCGGCTGGGAGGTCAGAACATTGCCCGACGGATGGACCGTTAAAACAAAAGACGGAGGTCTGTCGGCGCATTTTGAGCACACCGTCGCCATTACGAACGACGGACCCAGGATTCTCACGGTTGATTGAGGTGTTGGGTATGGAGCTTAAAATCGGAAGCGTTGTTCGCTCCAAAGCGGGGCGTGACAAGGGCAAGCTTATGGCCGTTGTCGGCATCGGTGAAAAATCGGTGACCCTGTGTGACGGAAAAGAGCGAAGGCTCGAAAAGCCCAAGCAGAAAAATCCGCTGCACATTGCACCGAGCAAAACCGTGCTTGACGCTGAAACAATGGCAACCAATCGCAGTTTGAAAAAAGCTCTGGCGGCACTTGACCGCCAGCAGAACCAAGCTTGACAACGGAGGTTTAGGGAATGTCGAAACAGGATATGATAGAGGTCGAAGGAACCGTCATCGAAGCCCTGCCGAACGCAACCTTTCAGGTTGAGTTAGAGAACGGGCACAGACTGTTGGCTCACATTTCGGGCAAGCTGAGAATGAACTACATTCGCATTCTTCCCGGTGACAAGGTCAAGGTCGAGATGTCACCGTACGATCTTACGAAGGGCCGCATTACGTGGCGTACAAAATAGCAAGCAGAATTAGGAGGTATTCCAAATGAAAGTCAGACCTTCTGTAAAGAAAATTTGCGAAAAATGCAAAATCATCAAGCGTAAGGGTAAAGTCATGGTCATCTGTGAAAACCCGAAGCACAAGCAGCGTCAGGGCTAATCCGACGCAAACCATTAACGGAGGTGCAACTGTAAAATGGCACGTATTTCAGGTGTCGACCTTCCGAGAGATAAGAGAGTCGAGATCGGCTTGACCTATATCTTCGGTATCGGTCGCAAAACTGCAGGCGACATCATTGCAGCAACAGGCATTAACCCCGACACAAGAGTTAAGGACCTGACGGAAGACGAAGTTTCCAAGCTGCGTGAATACATCGACCACAATGTTAAGGTCGAAGGTGATCTCAGAAGAGAAACCGCATTCGACATCAAAAGACTTGTTGAAATCGGCTGCTACCGTGGCGTTCGTCATCGCAAGGGTCTGCCCGTAAGAGGTCAGCGCTCCAAGACCAATGCCCGCACACGCAAGGGTCCGAAGAAGACAATCGCAAACAAGAAGAAATAATGAAGGAGGAATAAGAAGTGGCTACTAAAGGTGCAGTTAAGAAGGCCGGTGCTACTCGCAAACGCCGTGAGCGCAAGAATATCGAGCGCGGTGCCGCCCATATTCAATCCACCTTCAATAACACGATCGTAACCATTACCGATACTCAGGGTAATGCAGTTTCATGGGCAAGCGCCGGTGAGATGGGCTTCAGAGGCTCCAAAAAATCTACCCCGTTTGCTGCTCAGACCGCCGCTGAAACAGCAGCAAAGGCAGCAATTGAGCACGGCATGAAATATGTTGAGGTTTACGTAAAAGGCCCCGGTGCAGGCAGAGAAGCAGCTATCCGTGCACTTCAGACCGCAGGTCTTGAGGTCAGCATGATCAAAGATGTTACTCCGATCCCGCACAACGGCTGCCGCCCGCCTAAGAGAAGGCGTGTGTGACCTAATTTTTCAGGAGGTGTAATTACTATGGCAAGATATACAGGTGCGGTCTGCAAGCTTTGCCGCCGTGAGGGCAAAAAGCTGTTCCTCAAGGGCGCAAGATGCTACACCGGTAAGTGCTCACTTGAGCGCAGACAGTATGCTCCCGGTCAGCATGGACAGAGCCGCAAAAAGACTTCTGAATACGGACTTCAGCTTCGTGCAAAGCAGCAGGCTAAGCGTTACTACGGTGTTCAGGAGAATCAGTTCCACAAGTATTTCCTTATGGCTGAGCGCAAGCAGGGTCAGACAGGCGAAAACCTGCTCAGAATCTGCGAGAGCCGCCTTGATAATGTTGTTTATCTGCTCGGCTGGGCAAACTCCCGTGCAGAAGCAAGACAGCTTGTTACCCACGGCCATTTCACCGTGAACGGCAAGAAGGTCGATATCCCGTCCTACCTGCTCAAGGCCGGTGACGAAGTTGCCATCAAGGCCAAGAGCAAGGAAAGCGACAAATTCAAAGCAGTTCTTGAAACCAACGCAGCCCGTCCGGTTCCGCAGTGGCTCGATCTGAACGCAGATGCAGCAACGGCAAAGATCATTGCTCTGCCTGAGCGTGAACAGATCGCTGTACCGGTCGAAGAGCATCTTATCGTTGAGTTCTACTCGAAATAATAATGCCCTTGACTACCTGCGCAGCATACTCATTTTTACAAGGAGGGTTTTGAATGATAGGAATCGAAAAGCCCAGAATCGAAGCGACCGAATTCAGCGCAAGCGGAGATTACGGAAAATTCGTGTTGGAGCCGTTGGAGCGTGGTTACGGCACCACGATCGGCAACAGCCTGAGAAGAGTGCTTCTCTCCTCACTGCCCGGTTATGCCATCACCTCGGTCAAGATCGACGGTGTTTTCCATGAGTTTTCCACGATTAAGGGCGTAAAAGAAGATGTGACTGAGATCGTCCTCAACCTGAAGAGCGTCATCCTCAAGATTCACGGCGAAGGCACCGAGAAGATGTATATCGATGCGTCCGGTGCCGGTGTTGTCACCGCCGGTGATATCAAAGTGAGCAGCGAAGTGGAGATCATCAACCCCGATTTGGTGATCGCAACGCTGGATTCCGATGCCCATTTGTGCATGGAAATGACTTGCGATAAGGGTCGCGGCTATGTCTCAGCGGAACGCAACAAGGCTATCATGCAACCCGTAATCGGCGTGATTGCAATAGATTCAATCTATACACCTGTCTTAAAGGTGAACTACACAGTCGAGAACACACGCGTCGGTCAGATCACCGATTATGACAAGCTTACGCTTGAAGTGTGGACAGACGGCACCATCAATGCGAAGGAAGCCGTTTCTCTTGGCGCCAAGATCCTCAACGAGCACCTCAGTCTCTTCGGAGAACTGTCTGATGTACAGGACACGGATATTCCGGTAATGGTCGATAAGAGCGACAACGGTGTCGGAAAACTTCTGGAGATGACCATTGAGGAACTTGACCTGTCTGTGCGCTCCTTCAACTGCTTGAAGAGAGCCGGAATCAACAAGGTTGAAGACCTCATCGACAAGTCGGAAGAGGATATGATGAAGGTCCGCAACCTCGGCAAGAAATCCCTTGACGAGGTGGTTGCCAAGCTGAAAAGCCTTGGCTTTGACCTGAGAAAAGATGAGGAATAATTCAACCAACATTAGCCTTTAATTATCGGCAAAGGAGTGATTTTAATGCCCGGAACCAGAAAGCTCGGCAGAGCCAGCGATCACCGTATGGCAATGCTTCGTGCAATGGTCACCTATCTCTTAGAAAACGGTAAGATCGAGACAACCGTTACAAGGGCAAAAGAAGTCCGTTCTTTAACGGAGAAAATGATCACCGTCGCAAAAGATAACACCCTGAGCGCAAAGCGCCAGGCTCTCAGCTTCATCACCAAGGAAGATGTTGTTAAGAAGCTTTTCGACGAGATTGCCCCCAAGTATAAGGATGTCAACGGCGGTTACTGCCGTATCATCAAAACCGGTCCCCGCCGCGGCGATGCTGCTGAAATGTGCATCATCGAGCTCGTCGGCAACGAGGTCAAGAAGGAAGAAAAAAGCAAATAAGCTTTTTGACCCGATAACCGTTTAAGGGACAGTCGCTTTTCGCAAAGAGCGAAAGCAAACCAAAAGTTAAAACGGCGTTTGCTCCTCCGCAGGATGATTCCTCGGAAGGCAGACGCCGTTTTTATTTTTTGTCACTGCGGCTTGCTCCGCACACGGGTGCCTGCCGATGAAGTGATGTTCCGGCAAATTACCGGGTCTGCCACGCCGCATTACGGGCAGAAGCTTTTGCGGAAAAGCCGACTTGTTCCTTACCGCAAAAGCTTTGTTAAGTTTTTCTGCCGCCAAACACCGAATTGACATTTGCTGCGGAATGAGGTAAGCTATGAGCAGAAAACCGGTGGGGGAATTACGATGGAAATAAACGAACTGCTTGCTTTGAAAAAGACGCTGCGCTGCAGCGAACAGGGTCGGTTCCGGATGCTGTTTTTATCCGATTTACACGGCGGTCACGGGCAGAGTGCACAGCTTGCAGAAGCTATTGAGGCGATGGTGGAGTATACCAAGCCCGATTTGGTTCTGCTCAACGGCGATACCGCCGGCTGCGGCCCGATCCATGTGGAAACGCCAGAGCAGGTGCGTGAAATGCTGATGATCGACACTGCACCGATGGAAAAACGGGGGATCCCGTGGGCACACACCTTCGGAAACCATGATGACAATTACGGCATGAGCCGGGAAGAACAGGAGCTTATTTATGAGAGCTTCCCCGGCTGCCTTTCCAAATTCGGCGAAGCACCGCTGGCAGGTGTGGCGAACTACTGCCTGCCGATTCTGGCACATGATTCCGAAAAAATCGTGTTTAATGTCTGGTGCTTCGATTCCCATGACAATGTCGGTCTGCTTGCCAAACGCCTCGGCTTGCCGGAGGATATGAAAATCGTCATGCGCAAAATGCGTGCAGGCAGCACCGGCTATGATACCGTGCGCTTTGAACAGCTGATGTGGTATTACAATACCTCCAGACAGTTGGAAGCATATAACAAATGCCAGATCCCCGGGCTGATGCTGATGCACATTGCCATTCCGGAGCATGATATGGTTGCGGATAACCGGGTCGAGTGCGGCTACGAGGGCGAGCAGTATGAGGATTGTGCTTTCACCTGCCTCAATTCGGGGCTGTTCAGTGCCTGTCTGGAGCGTGGCGATGTGAAGATGATTCTTGCCGGGCACGACCATTACAACGATTTTATCGGTGAGTATTGCGGGATCCGGCTCGGCTATGTCGGTTCGCTGACCTATGACGGCTATCAGCGTGATGACTTGCGTGGCGCAAGGATCGTTGATATTGATGAAAGCGGCGAAATCAAAACACAGATGATTCGTCTGCGCAGCATTATGGGAGAAAAGGCGGATAAGAAATGAGAAAAGAAACTGAGCAAAAGGCTGCCGCCGTTTTACAAAAGGAAGAGGTATTTGCTGCGGCGGCGAAAGAGGAAATCACCGGGCTGATTCATCACGAAAGCACCGT
The DNA here is from genome assembly GCA_045642685.1 of Acutalibacteraceae bacterium. Taxonomy (GTDB): domain Bacteria; phylum Bacillota; class Clostridia; order Oscillospirales; family Acutalibacteraceae; genus UBA8612. The sequence continues at coordinate 35,751 of JAZUJI010000160.1, forward strand.
TTTGCGGGAATATAAAAAAGGGCAGACTGTTTTTCCGGCTCACGGTGCGGCTCATTCGTTCGTGCTGCTGCTGAGCGGCTCCTGCCTGGTGGAAAACAGCCGGAAGATCATCGGAAAAGCGGAGAACGGCAGCGTGTTTGCACTCGAAACACTGTTCAGCACCCGAAAAGAGCCGCAGCTTCGCCTGGTGGCAGAGGAGGACGGAAAGGCATTGTTCTTTGCCAAGACCGCCGTGGAAGAGTTGATGCAGAAAAATTTTGCCGTGGCGCTGTGCTTTTTGCAGGTGCTCACGAACCGGATCGATGTTTTGAACGGCACGGTGGAGGCGGCAAAGAGCAGCAGCGCCGAAGCAAAGCTGGCGCAGTTTTTGCTGAAACACAAAAAGGCTCAGAGCAATGAAGTTGCGCTTTCACCCGACCTGACGAAGCTCTGCCGCCAAATCGGCATCGGAAAGGATGCGCTGAACCGTGCGCTTGACCGCCTGCATACAGCGGGTGCGATCGGGTTTCAGGGCGGAAAGCTTGTGATCGAAAACACAGAACGGCTGCAAAGCTTTCGGGGAAAGGACGGGGAATAAATGATGAAAAAAATGGCAAAAGCGGTTGCAGGTTCGGCTGCCGTGTTCGGTGCGGCATTTGTTGCCTCGGGCGAAACGCTGTACCGAATGTTTTTGACCGCAAAGGCGGTTCGGGAATCAAAGCTTCTGCACGAGAACAACTGGCTCAACGAAATGATGAGCGAAACACCTGTCACGGCGCAGGGGATGCTTTGGCTGAAAAGTGCCGAACGCAAAGACCGCACCATTCTCGGGCAGCGGAAGAAGTGGCTCCATGCCGATGAATACCCCGGCGGTGATTCGCATATCTGGGTGATCGTTTGCCACGGTTACAGCGTAAAGCCCGAAAGCAACGCCGCCCAGATCCGGCATTTTGTGATGCAGGGCTGGAATGTGCTGGCACCCAGCCTGACCGGTCACGGCATCAGCGAGGATAAGGCGACCTCAATGGGCTGGCTGGATCGGCTGGATATGTGCGATTGGATCCGGTTCATCGTTCAAAAAGACCCGGAGGCGCAAATCGTGCTGTACGGGGTATCCATGGGTGCTGCGACCGTCATGATGACAACGGGAGAAGTGCTGCCGGAAAATGTCCGCTGCTGCATTGCCGATTGCGGCTATACGAGCGTATACGATGAATTTAAGACGCAGATCAAACAATGGCTGCATCTGCCTGCATTTCCGTTTTTGTATGCCGGGGATTTTATCACACGGCTTCACGCCGGATACGGTTTTAAGGAGGCATCGGCGGTCGATCAGTTGAAACGCTCCCGCACACCCACGCTGTTTATCCACGGCGAGGAGGATACCTTTGTGCCGTTTGCCATGCAGGAGCAGTGCTACCGGGCGTGCGCCTGTGAGGAGAAAGAGAAGGTGTCATTCCCGGGTGCCGGTCATGCCCTGTCGGGGATGATCGCACCGGAGGAATATACCCGTGTAATAACGGAATTTATTCTTCGGTATCTCCGGGCAGAACCCGCAGAGAAAGAATAAGTCAAAGCGGTTCCCCTTCGGTGTGCGCACGGGAGAGAGACAGCTTGCTCAACAAAAACAGCCGCAGCGAAACGATTCACTGCGGCTGTTTTTGCGTTGACGGAACGAAATCAGTCTTCGTCACCGACAAGCCAGTTGATGCTGACACCGAGAACTTTTGCGATAGCGACCAGCTCAAAATCGGTTACGAACCGAAGCTGACCCTCCAGCTTGGAAAGACCGGAAGCATTCAAATCAATCCCGTTGATTTGAAGCTGGGTGAGAAGATCCTTCTGCTTCATGCCGATGGACTTTCTCTTAGCCTCGACCTTTGCACCGATGATGTTGCGATCACCGAGCGCCTGCTTTCTGATTCTCATATTCGCTTCTCCTTAAAAAGTATTACAAAAAGTTAAACGAAAACCCGAAAAACAAAAGCAATAATTTTATGGCTTTTATTTTATCGAACTATATTTTACCGTTGTGTTAATTAAAAGTCAAGAATAAGTTTTATACAGAAAATAATATACCGTTGTGTTATTGAAAGAATTATACAATTTGTATAACTTAATGGTAAAACAAGTGAATTTGCTTCAATTTTCAACGGAAAAGATTGTATTTTTTACAAGTTATTGTTATAATAAAACACCGAAGATGAACGGAGGCGTTTTTATGGTATTCAAGCGTGACGGCGAGCGTGGGCGCAATCTGACCGCTTTAATGGATTTTTACGAGCTGACTATGGCGAAGGGCTATTTCAACAACGGCCTGGGCGATACGCCGGCGGTGTTCGATATGTTCTTCCGCAGCGTGCCCGACAACGGCGGCTTTGCGATCATGGCAGGTGTGCAGCAGCTCACCGAATATCTGGAGTCACTCACTTTCAGCGACAGCGATATTGAAATGCTTCGCCGAAAAGGTTTTGATGAACGCTTTCTGGACTATCTGAAAAATTTCAAATTTTCCTGCGATGTCTGGTGTGTGCCGGAGGGCACCCCGATTTTTCCGGGTGAGCCGATCGTGACGGTTCGGGGACCGGTCATTCAGGCGCAGCTGATCGAAACCATGGTTCTGCTTTGCATCAATCACCAAAGTCTGATCGCCACCAAGGCCAACCGCATTGTCCGTGCGGCGCAGGGCAGAGCGGTAATGGAATTCGGTTCCCGCCGTGCGCAGGGTTTTGACGGCGCCATTTACGGCGCAAGAGCCTCTTATATCGGCGGCTGTGTCGGGACGGCGTGCGCCATGAGCGAGCGTGATTTCGGCATCCCGGCACTCGGTACCATGGCTCACAGCTGGGTGCAGATGTTTGACACGGAGCTTGAGGCGTTTTGCGCTTATGCCGGAGAATATCCCGACAACTGTACGCTGCTGATCGATACCTACAATGTGCTCAAAAGCGGTTTGCCCAATGCGATCGAGGCGTTTCGCCGGGAGGTTTTGCCCCGTGGATTCCGCCCGAAGGGTGTGCGGATCGACAGCGGCGATATTACTTATTTATCCAAAAAGATCCGCAAGGTGCTGGATGACGAGGGCTTTGAGGACTGTGCCGTTGTTGCCTCCAATTCGCTGGATGAGTATATTATCCGGGATATGCTGATGCAGGGCGCACAAATTGACTCGTTCGGTGTCGGTGAGCGGCTGATCACTGCCTCCTCCAACCCGGTGTTCGGCGGCGTATATAAGCTTGCGGCGATCGAGCGTGACGGTGCGTGGATCCCGAAAATCAAAATCAGCGAAAATGTTACGAAAATCACGACCCCCGGCTTCAAAAAGCTGTGGCGGTTGTACGATAAAGCAAGCGGAAAGGCGATCGCCGATGTGGTGACGCTGTTCGATGAAACGATCGACGAAAGTCAGCCATATGAGCTGTTTGACCCGGATTACACCTGGAAGCGCAAGACGGTGACGGATTTTGTTGCCAGGGAATTGCGCATCCCGGTTTTCCGAAACGGCGAAAAGGTCTATGACACACCGCCGCTCAACGAGGTGCGTGATTTTTGCAGGGAACAGGTGGATACGCTTTGGGATGAAGTGCTTCGCTTTGAAAACCCGCACCATTACTATGTTGACCTCTCACAGAAGCTGTGGGATTTGAAAAAAGAATTATTGGATCAAAAATCCAAGTGAAAACAGGAGAAGAATATGAACAACATTCCTCGCAGTGAATATCCCCGTCCCGGTTTTGTGCGTGAAAGCTACATCAACCTCAACGGTGAATGGGACTTTGAATTTGACTTCGGCAACAGCGGCATCGCACGCAAAATGTTTGAGCCGCAGGCGGAGTATACCAAAAAAATCGTTGTGCCGTTCTGCCCGGAAAGCAAGCTCTCCGGTGTTTGCTTCAAGGACTTTATGCGCAGCGTCTGGTACCGCCGCACCGTGAACCTCACTAAAGGCGAGGGCCGCACGCTGCTGCATTTTGAAGCGGTCGATTACCAGGCAAATGTCTGGGTCAACGGCAAGGCGTTTGCGCCGCACATCGGCGGCTACACCGGCTTTGTGCTGGATATCACCGATGCCGTGGCTGACGGTGAAAATGTCATTGTACTCAATGCGGTCGATTTGATGATTCCCGGTGTTCAGCCCCGGGGCAAGCAGAGTGAGCTATATTATTCCCATAACTGCGACTATACCCGTACGACGGGCATCTGGCAGACCGTTTGGATCGAGCAGGTGGCGCAGACCTACATCGAAAAGGTCAAGGTGCGCACGGCTGATTTGGGCGGTATCATCAACTGCGACCTTACTCTGAACGGCGATATTGCCGACACGGAAATACAACTGACAGCTTACTACGGCGGCAGGGAAGTCGGCAGTGCTTCGGCAGATGCTTCCTGCAACACGGTCAATGTGACGCTGGCTGTAGATGAAGTGCATTTGTGGGAGGTCGGCAGCCCGGAGCTGTACGATTTGGAATATACTCTTATTAAGAGCGGAAAAGTGATCGACGAAGCAAAGGGCTATTTCGGTCTGCGCACGGTTTCGCTGCGTGACGGTGCCATTTGTCTGAACAACAAAAAGGTGTTCCAGCGTCTTGTGCTGGATCAGGGCTTTTACCCGGACGGTATTTATACCGCTCCGACCGATGCGGATCTGGTTCACGATATTGAGCTGTCCATGGCAGTCGGCTTCAACGGTGCCCGTCTGCACCAGAAGGTGTTTGAACAGCGGTTCCTCTACCACGCCGATCAAATGGGCTATCTGGTTTGGGGCGAATTCCCGAACTGGGGCTCTAATCATACTAAAATCGAGTCGCTTCCGCCTGTCATTCAGCAATGGCTGGAGGAGATCGACCGGGATTATTCACACCCGGCGCTGGTCGGCTGGTGCCCGTACAACGAAACATGGAATATCAACGGTGCACAGCAGGACAATGCGGTGCTGAGCAGCATTTACTACATCACCAAAGCGGCGGACAATACCCGGCCGTGCATTGATACGAGCGGAAACTTCCATGTTGTGACGGATATTTACGATATTCACGAATATACGCAGGATGCCAAACAGCTCAAGGAATGGCTGGAGAATCCCCCGGAAGAGGATCACGGCGTATACAATACGCACCGGGATCGCCAGACTTACGGTGGACAGCCCTACTTTGTCAGCGAATACGGCGGAACCTGGTGGGCACCCGGCATGGAAAACGGCTGGGGCTACGGCAACACGCCCAAGACCGAGGATGAAGCCGTTGACCGTATCTGTGACCTGACGAAGGTGCTCATGGACTGCAAATACTGCTGTGCCGTGTGCTACACGCAGCTCACCGACATTGAGCAGGAGCAGAACGGCGTTTATGCCTACAGCCGTGAAAAGAAATTCAGCGATGCCAACTACAAACGCATTTACGATACCTTCACGGCAAAGGCTGCGATAGAGGACTGATCAAAAACCGAATAATCCACCGTCGCCGGCACATAATAAACCCGATGAATTTCAAATTGGGGGTGCGGATATGCAGCTGTTAAAAGTTGCGATCACGGCGGCGGTTTCTTTTTTGTTTTTGTTTCTTCTGACCCGTATCATGGGCAAGCGGCAGGTGTCGCAGATGAGTATGTTTGACTATGTGGTGGGCATCACGGTCGGCTCGGTCGCCGCAGAGCTTGCCACGGAATTGGAGGAACCGGCAAAGCCGCTGGTCGCCATGGCGGTCTATGCGGTGCTGGCGGTGTGCTTTTCAGTGCTGTCCGACAAATTCCTCAAATTCCGCCGTGTTTCCGAGGGGATGCCGGTGGTGCTGTTCAACAACGGCTGCTTTTACCGGGAAAACCTGAAAAAAAGCAAGATCGACCTGGACGAATTTTTGATGCAGTGCCGGACGGCAGGCTATTTTGAGGTGCAGAGTCTGCAAACGGCATTGCTCGAACCGAACGGAAAAATCAGTTTTCTGCCCGTGTCACAGCAGCGACCCGTCACACCGCAGGATCTGACCCTGCCGGTAGAGGAGGCGGGCGTGGAGGAAACGGTGATTTCCGACGGCAGCATCCTGACGGACGGATTGAAAAAGGTCGGAAAAGATGAGCAATGGCTCAAAGCAAAGCTGAAAGAACAGGAGAAAAAGGTTTCGGAAATATTTTTGGCAACCGCAGATAACAGCGGAAAGTTTCATGCGTTTTCCATTCGATAATGCTTCGGTCGAGTCCGGTTCGGATTCGACTTTTTTTATAAAAAAGGATATTTTTTTCGATTTTCTATTTATTATATATATATTATGTGATATAATAACTCGGTAAACTCGAAAACTATCCATTTCTTTTAGCAAAATTCATTTTCCACGGAGGAACCTGTTATGAACATTGCAATCATGGGCTACGGTGTTGTCGGCTCCGGCGTTGCCGAGGTGCTTAAAAAGAATCACGACCACATCGTGCAGAAAAGTATGCAGTCGTCTCTGGAGCTGACTCGTATTCTCGATTTAAGAGAGTTCCCGGGCGATGAAAACGAAAAGCTTTTCACCAAAGATTTTAACGACATTCTCAACGATGATTCCATCAAAATCGTTGTGGAAACCATGGGCGGACTTCATCCGGCTTACGATTTTGTTCTTGCCTGCCTGAAAGCCGGCAAGAGCGTTGTCACCTCCAATAAAGAGCTGGTTGCCGAAAAGGGCTATGAGCTGCTGAAGGTGGCGGAGGAAAATAACCTCAACTT
>JAZUJI010000161.1:0-6420 GCA_045642685.1 Acutalibacteraceae bacterium
GTATTTCCTAACGATGACAGTCTGCTGAAAATGCTTTATCTGGCACAGGTTGATATTACAAGAAAATGGACAGGCAGGCGCAGAGACTGGGGAGAAATCCATTCTCAGCTTGAAGTATTTTTCGCCGACCGACTGCCCGAATAGCAGAAATCCCGGTTCATGTAAAGGGTAAAATGCACGGCTGAGAAATCAGCCGCCCTTGACATGCCCCGATATTTCCGCTATGATGCAAACAAGGTGTGTAAGCCGACCTGCGGCTCACACACCCTGTATCCACTTTGTTTTTTATACCATTCTTTGGGATTTACACAAAATTTGAAAAACTGCCTTTTTTTATCATGTTATGCTTGCCTTTGCTTCTTTCAAATATTATTAAGTCTGCTGTATCAACCCATTCTGTCAAGCTCTGATATAATATTGCAAAGCTCACCGCTGTGTGACTTTGCATATTTCACCATATCCGTCCACGATTCTCTTAATGATGCGAGCTCGGGGCGGTGCGTGCCGTCTGCAAAAATTTTTATGTATTTGTATCTGTCGGCATAATACTTTTCCAAATCAAAAATATCGCCGAATTTATCGAGCTTTCCGAGCAAATCAAGTACTGCCATTGTTTTCAGGCAGCCGTAGCATTCACCGCAGTTTTTTTCCATAAAATTAAAGCATACATCCAAATGCCGTGCGGCAAGAACATCATCGGAAAGTTTTATCAATTTTTCATAACGCTTTGCATAATCGCTTGACACATAATTAAGAGTTTCCGTTTTGCAAGCTTCGCATAGGAGATTTTCGTAATTTTGCGTAGGCACGATAAGCCCCGTTTCCAAATCGCCGCCGTGACCCGAAGATGAACTGATATATTTCCCGAACAGCTTTTGCAATGCCATAGTGCATGAAAGATTCATATACATTGACCTGTATATGATTCCGCCCCGGTAAAAATCTTTGTCAAGATTTGATTTTACATAAATAAATTCAAGTCCCGACTGTCTTGCAACATCAGCCGCCGAAGCCGCCTTTTTATCGGCGATTTCAAATGCCTTTCGGTAAAATTCGTCCAGCGAAATATTTCCGGCTGCTACGCCGTTGAGATGAAATATATGACCGCATTCGTAATATGCAAGATGTGTCAGCTTGTGAGTGCGAAGAGTATAAAATGAATCAACGCCGCAAGTCATTCCCGTACCCACTGCACCTTTGCACGCCGATTTTTCAGAGGTAACGGGTCCCGTCAACTTGATTTGTCTGTATCCGTCGGCACACAGTGCGGGAATAAGCTTTTGTGTCAAGCCGTTATACAATCTCTCCGACATCGGCATCTCAAAGCAAATATCTTCACCCGTGACCATGGCATACCAGAAAAATGCCATAACGAATGCATCGGAGCGCTCGGTGCAAAAGCAGTCTGCATACTTTATATCGGTTTCAAAATATACTTTTGAACCGCCGTTTGCCCATACCTTAGGGGGATAATCCGCATCTGTTCTCCACGGACAGTTTTTCAGCGATTTTGTAATTTCCATGTAGCGGAGAGCCGTTTGAGTCGGAATATGAATATCCGCAGTTAAAAATGCTTTTTCATTTTTCGCATATACAGCAGGTTTTCCTATTTTAATCACAGCAAAACACTCCTTATTGAAACAAATTAAACGGCAGACATTTGGCATTGTGTGCAAAATGTCTGCCAAAATCATATCAAAATTTCGCACAAAAATTGATACTGTTATTTTACATCAGTTTTTCAAACTCTTCCATTATGACCTTAATCCCGATACTTTCGGTAAACCAATTGTCGGGTTTTGTATGCGGACCGTATGCCTTTACTACCTTCCATTTCAGATTATGCTCTTTAATAATCTGCTCAACTCTTTTTGCGTGAAAAGCACCTGTAATTACCGCTGCACTATCTTGAGAACCTATCATAGAAGCGGCAAAAGTAATATTTTCAGCGGTGTTTTTTGAAAAATTATCAATTTTTATTTCTTTTATTCCGCAATCGTTTAAGAATGACCGCATATATTCGGCTTCCGTTTGCGGCTTATTATCGGAATCCGTATAAGCACAAACATTTCCGCCGCAGCATACATACCCGACACCGTCACCGTATTTTTCAAAAGCATATTCTATTCTGTATCTGCACTGATTGCTGCCGAGAACAATAACCGTATTTACTGAAGATAAATCCGTTTCTTTGCTTGGGTCAAATACTACATCGGTTATATAGTCTGTCAGATTCGTTTGCGGATATTCTTTATGTGTGTAGAAATAATCCGGCATACGGTAAGAACACAGATAATTCAGTTCTTCTTCTGTTTGATACGCCGAAAGTACAGACTTGTGGTCGGCACGGCTATTCTTGTCGTTCAAATCGTGAAGTATGCAAAGGAAAACGGAACAAAGGCTACGCTTGAAGCTGCCTGCAAATATGCGGCAAACATCATCACAGCAGTCGGGCTGAAGCTCGTGACCGATGCGGAACGCACCTACGGCGATGGCACCGGGCAACTCAAAATGGCATCCGCTGTTGCGGAATTGCTCAAGATTCTTCCGGATTGGGTCGTTAAAGTGACTCCGAAAGAATGGATTCAGAGTAAGCTAGAAGAGGTTTTGTCGGCAGCAAAAGAAAAATGGGAATCCAACCCGAATCTGTTGAAATAACCGAAGCCGCCCGTGCATCACGCCCGAGCGGCTTTTTTATTTGATTATGCCAAAGTACAAAAAACAGCCCCGAACGGTGTGGCTGTTAAAAAGCTTAATTTTATTTTTCAACCACATATTCCGGAGCGTCAAATGTAGGGTCAGCATTCTCATCGTAGACTTCCACTTTACCCCCGACAAACATTCCGTCATCCAACGGTGACTCGTCAAAATAGCCGCCGTCGGCACTATACCATTTAATAATTGAATTAAATTTCACACAACACTATGTAACTTTACATAAAAGTGTAGCAAATGTGTAGCACAAAATCCGCTTAAACGGCTTAAATTCGTGGCTTTTTTAACTTTATTTATTGACTGGGGGTCAAGAGGCCGTGAGTTCAAGTCTCGCCACTCGGACCATTCAAAAACTGCGCAGAATAGCCGATTTTGGCTGTTCTGCGCGGTTTCTCTTTTCCCTTGGTCGTTGCATGGTGGCTACAAGGTGGCTACAAAGCTTTCCCATGCGCAGATCATTCAGCCGATCTTTGAAGCTTTCGCAAAGTCTGTTTTTTTCATCGTTTCGGTGAAATGAGTGTAAATTCCAAGTGTCGTTTGAAAATCCTCATGCCCCATAAGATACCGGACAGTGACAAGATCAACCCCGTTTTCAAACAGCATCGTGCAATAATTATGGCGCAGCACGTGCATGGTAACGTCGGTTTCGGCGCCCAATGCGAACCGGATGAACGAGTTCCAGCGATCCACAATTTCGGAATATGAGAGCGGCCGAACCGTCCGGCGGCCGTCGACAATGTCATCCGTGCAGAACAGCAGCCCGGATGGCAGATGCTTAAAATCGATGTAATCCGACGCCTTATCCGGGATCGGAAGCGTCCGCTCCCCTGCCGTGGTCTTCACGGTGCTGATCACCGGCCGGTTGTTTTGAGGATAGATAAACTGCTTTGAAATCGACAACGACACCGGCTTTTTATTGATTCCGAAAACGATGTCTGAACGCTCCAAGGCAAGAGCTTCGCCGCGCCGAAGACCAAAAAAATAGAGAAACGCGGCGAACTGACCGAACGGGTGCGTCTTGCAGGCGGCAAGGTAGGCAGCACGCTCTTCGGGCGTCAAGGCTCTGCGATTTTTCTGCGCCCTTCCGGCGGCTGTGAGGTGCTGCGCCGGATTGGTGACGATCAACCGGTTTGCCTGTGCCTTGTCGAACATTCCAAACAAAACGCATCGAACCGCCTTGACGGTGCGCAGACTGTAATCCCCTGCCATACCAGACAGAATCGCCTGCAGGTTCGCTTCGCGAACATTACTGACCCGCATTGCGCCGATTGCCGGCTCGACGTGTTTAGAATAGATCTGACGGTAAAACTGCTGCGTGGTTTCCTTGCATTTGGATTTGTAGGCGTCAAACCACGTGGCGTACCATTCGGCCACGGTGATGGTGTTCGGGCTGACGCCGAACGCGATGGAGCTGCGGAACTCGGCGACCTTCTCGTCAAGGCGTTTTTGTGTTTTGGCCGTCAGGCGCCTATATTCCGGCTTTCCGTCCGGCTTGTACAGACCGGTTTTTTCATAGGTGTAGTAGAGGCCCCGCGCCTCTTTTTGATATTTTGCTTTCGGCATAAAAAAAGCTCCTTTTTCTCTTGTTTTTATATAAAGGAGCTGGTATAATAGACATACCATCTCCTTGATTTGCTGGGTGTCCATGCTTCGCTATCTTGGATTTGGTGTCACGGGTCTCCGGCGGGTGGTGCCGCCGGAGATTTCCTTAATAGCGAATCAATGAGAGTCGGATACGTCCGGCTCTTTTTTATTTGCAGGTGTATTCTGTGCATTTCTTGCACTTTCGGAAACCCTTTGCGATTGCTTTAGGTTCCGGCATTGCTTCCGGCTCATTCTCGACGCCCTGGCTGCAGTAATAGTCGGTATGGTATACTGCGCTGCCGGGATAGACGAACACGGTTCCGCTCGGGAATCGGTCGCACACATCAACATATTCGCCCGCTGTTTTGGTAACACGCACCTGAACGGCAGGCGTTTTCTTTTCTCCGCCTTTGATCAGATGCAGGATCAGATACAGGATCCCGGCCGGCCAAAAGACGACCAGCAAAGCAATCTGCCACGGTTTAAGCTTTTTCATTAGCACACATCCTCCAACGCAAGCAGCTGATTGTCAGCATAGTATTTGATTGTTTTGATAATAAACGCTTCTGTTACATCGAAATACTCAGCCAAATCCCAGGTCTCTGTCACTCCGGAATGAAGCGCGTCGTTGAGCAGCTCCGGTGGCACAAGCTGCCGCATTGCCCAACGGTCCGCACGGTTCTCGTGCTTTTGCCGGACATCAAGCGGAGCATAGACGTTATAGAATTCAGCGTTTACACAGTGACCAAGCTCATGGCCAAGGTGGACACGAGCCTCGGCTGACGTTTCAAAATGCCGATCCATCCCAATGTAGCATCTTCCGCTTCTTGACATTGTTGAAACGGATCCGCTTGACGGGAAATCAGCAAAAATCACATCGATATCTTCCTGCTGGGCGAGTTCCAAAAGATCATCATTGATCACCTTTTTTTCTCGCCTCCCTCGCCTCAACGTAACGAGCGAATTCAACCACCTCTTCCCACATCTCATCGGTAATCTCTCCGGCACCGCTGAAAAGTGCGACTTTCGCCGTTTCGATGGCTTTTGTTCTCGTGCTGTCGTCACGCCTTTCAACAAGATCAGATTTTTGAACATTGAAATAACGAGCCATCATCTCAATTTTGTCAATTCGAGGGTACGTCTTCGCATTGATCCAGTCACATAAGGTCGTATATTTGATTCCAAGCGCTTGACAGACGTCTCTCCTCGTTTTTCCTCTCAACTGCATATAGAAAAGGATATTTTCAGCCATTACTTCTTTGTTACCAAGATTATTCACGTGAATCACCTCGGGGATAGTATACACTTTAACCGTAAAAAAATCAAGATTTTTCCGAAAAAATTACGAAAAAACCGTTGACATTACGGTTAAACCGTAGTACAATGGCAGCAAATCTTACGAAAGGAGGATCGAAAATGCCCCAGATCACTCTTGAAGCAGCCCGCAGAAACATCGGGCTGACGCAGGTTGAAGCGGCAAAAGCGCTTGGAATCAGCCCTGACACGCTCGGAAGTTACGAAACTGCGAAATCGTTCCCGTCCGTTCCCGTCATTAAAAAGATGGAACAGCTGTATGGCATCGAGTACAAGGACATTAATTTTTTGCCGTGAAATTACGGTTTAACCGTAATTCAAAGATCCCGTAACACCACTAAGAAAGGAAGAAACCATATGGACGACACCGAAAGAATCCTGCAGGCCATCGCCGGTCTGGACGATAAGTTCACCGGCAGGCTGCAGGAGGTAGAAGAAGCCGTTTGCCGGGCGATCCACCGCCAAAATGCGCACACCAAAAGCATCCGGGCGCTGGAGCACACCCAGCAGAAGCAGGAAGCTGCGCTGGATGAGATCAGGCAGAGGCTCGAAGAGCTGACGCAGAGCGGTTCCAAGGCTCTGATCCGGCATGACGGCAACAAGGCCGTTCTCAAAAAAGAAGTGGTCTACCCTGCGTTTGAAAAGGAATTCGGCATCAGCAGCCGAAAGCTCATGCGGCTGCTCGATCAGAACGGTCTGATCGTTTCGACCGAGCGGTACCGCAATCCCACCGTTTACGACCCGGAAACAAAGAAGATTTTCCGTGCCGTGGTCGTTTACGTACCCGTGACACCAAATCATAAGTCG
>JAZUJI010000162.1:0-24882 GCA_045642685.1 Acutalibacteraceae bacterium
AGCACACCCTTGATGCCTCGCATCGTGCCCCGCTTCACTTCCCGCATAACCGCCTTAACGCTCCCCGAATAGCCCTCCATGTTCTTTTCCAAATCGTCCAGCATTTTGGCACGGGAGCGTTTGCGGTCGATTTCCAAACCAAATTCATCCAATTCACGGCGCTGCTTATCTGCCTTTTCACCACGGCTCTGCACCTTGATTTCATAGCCTCTGACGGCATTGGTCAGTTCGGTCACAGTCTGCTCTGCGGCCTTGAGCTGCCCGTTTGCCTCGTCAAGTTCCCGGTTCAAATGCTCGATCGCATCCTTGCGGGAGGAAGCGACCTCGTCAATCGTTTCCAGCCGAAGCGTGATCTCTTCTGCAGACGATTTGGCCGTAGAAACCGCAACACGCTTGTCACCGATCTGCAGCGCAAGCTTTGCGATTCGGTCGGACTGTTCGGCGATCTGTTCGGCAAAGCTGCGGCTTTCGCTGCGGATCTCTTCTATCTTTGCTGTGGCATTTTCAAGCAATTCACGCTTTTGCTTTTCTGCTTTTTTGAGCAGATCCACCGTCTGCATCGTTTCGGTGATTTCATCATCCAGATCCTGTTTGGATTCCACTGCCGCTTCCATTTCACGGGTAATGCGTTCAATGGTGGCGTTGTTATGCTCGATGGAATTAAGCTCGACCGCAATTCTTGCGTCAAGCTGTGCCGCCTGTTCCTCCAAGCCGGAGGCGTTTCGGCGCATTTCATCAATTTTTACGGTGTCGGCCTGGCTGAGTGCCATTGCCGCTTCCATTTCCTCAACGATTTTTTCAAGCTCGGCTTCCACCGCTTCGTACTGTGCCGTCGCTACCGTCAGCTTATCTTCGTGCTGTTTGAGCTGTTCCCGCACCTTGTCAATGGTATGTAACCACAGTCCGATTTCCAGCTCCTTGCGTTCTTCGGCGAGCACCAAAAACTTTTGTGCTTTTTCGCTTTGCACCTTCAGCGGTCCGACCCGGCCTTCCAGTTCGGTGAGAATATCCCGCAGACGGATCATGTTCTCCTCCGCCTGCGCCAGCTTACGGTTAGCATCGTTGCGGCGGTAACGGTAATGGGAAATACCGGCAGCCTCCTCCAGCATCTCACGGCGCTGATTGGACTTGGACGACACCATGTCGGCAACACGCCCCTGACTGACCATGGAATAGCCGTCACGCCCCAGACCGGTGTCCATAAACAGCTCGTTGACATCCTTGAGCCGGCAGGTTTCGCCGTTGATCAAGTATTCACTTTCACCCGAACGGTAATACCGCCGTGTGACCGATACCTCATCCTTATCGTTTTGCAGGGAACGGTCAGCATTATCCAGCCGCAGCGTCACCTCGGCAAAGCCCTGTGCCTTGCGCACACCGGTGCCGCTGAAAATAACATCCTCCATTTTGGAGCCGCGCAGGTTTTTCGTGGACTGCTCGCCCAACACCCAGCGCACCGCATCGGAAATGTTGCTCTTTCCCGAACCGTTCGGACCGACAACGGAGGTGATCCCTTTGCCGAATTCGAGCACGGTTTTGTCGGGGAACGACTTAAAGCCCTGCATTTCAAGTGCTTTCAAAAACATCTTTCACAATCCTCTTATTCTCAATTCATAGGGGGCTTGCAAACGGTCATCGCCCTGCACACGGCAGTTGTAGCCCTGCTGTGCCAGACGAGATAAATTGATTCTTTTTTGTCCCACCGCTTTGGATATTTCCGTGGGTGCCACGGTGATCCGATATTGACCCTGCGGCAATTTGCGTAAAATATCCGAAGCTTTCCGGTAGTAGATTTCGCCCTGACAAAGCTCCCGCAGGGCAGGATGATACGCACCGGCAACCATCTGCCGCTCCACATCCTCCTGTGCGTGCAGTCCGAGGCGGATCACCCGGATGCCGCTTTCTTCAAACAGCCGCAGCAGTTCACTGCAAAGATTCACCGCCTGCGGCACGCTCTGCGGAACATATTCGCCGCTTTGAAACAACTCATCGAGCCGTGTGCCCCGAAGCACCACGGTCGGATAAATACGCACTGTCTGCGGTTCGAGGGCGATCAGCTCCCGTGCCGTTTCCATGCTGTCGGAATCGGTCGAACCGTACAGCCCGGTCATCATTTGCAGCCCGAGCTCAAAGCCGCAGGACAGAATCAGGCGGGAAGCGTCACGCACATCCTGTGCCGTGTGGCCGCGCCGGTTGAGGGACAGCACCCGGTCATCCATACTTTGCGCACCCAATTCAATCGCCCGTACACCGTAAAACCGGAGCAGCTCCAGAATATCCCCGTTAATACAGTCCGGTCGGGTGGAAATACGGATGCCGCCGTTGAGAAAGCCGGAATCGACATACGGCTTTGCTGCGGCAAGCAGTTGGATCATATAATCCCGGTCGATCGCCGTAAAGCTGCCGCCGAAAAAAGCAAGCTGAACGGTATCACCGCTGCGGATCCCTTTTTTTGCCTGTTCACAGGCTCGCACCACATCCGCTGCGCCGGGCGGCACCGCCGTGCCGGAAATGATGCGTTGGTTGCAAAAGCTGCATTGCTGCGGGCAGCCCATGTGCGGCACAAAAAGGGCGATGTTTGCGTGGCTCATTTCTCAATTCCCATTAGTTTCAATGCCTCACGGGCAGCCGCCTGCTCAGCGTGCTTTTTACTGTGCCCTTCTCCTCTGCCGATACAGTTGCTGTTCAGGTACACATCCACCGTAAAGGTCTTATTATGAGCCGGTCCGCTTTCGCCGGAAAGCGTATATTCAAGGGTCTCTTCGGGGTTCCGCTGAATGATTTCCTGCAAAATCGTTTTGTAATCCTTAAATTGTGCTTCGTTCAAATGGTTTTCGGATTTGCTCACAAAACGCAGAACAAATATTTTAGCAGGTTCCATGCCGCCGTCCAGGTAAATAGCGGCAATGACTGCCTCAAAAGCATCCGAAAGAATGGACGGACGCTCCCGACCGCCGGTGTTCACTTCGCCTTTGCCAAGTAAAATGAAAGAGCCCAAATCAATTTCCTTGGCAAAACCGAAGAGCGATTTTTCACAAACGGTGGCGGCACGCAGCTTGGTCAATTCACCCTCCGGCAAATTTTTGTGGTGCTCAAAAAAGTATTCGGCGGTTACCATCCCCAACACGCTGTCACCCAGAAATTCCAGCCGTTCGTTAAACAGACCGCCACATTCGTTGGCATAGGATGAGTGAGTCAATGCAGTGCGAAGCAGGTCCGGGTTACGGAACGAATAGCCGATTATCCGCTGAAAAGCGGCTAAATCTGTTTTCATTTTCTCTGCCTCCTTTTTTATTGTTCTGCGGCCAGCTGTACTTTCAGTGTTTCCATGCTGCGGTTTGCCAAAGCACCGTACCGCTCCTTTTTATCCCTTATTTTTTCCGGAAGGGAAGGCAAAATACCGAAATTTGCCCCCATCGGCTGAAAATCACCGGATTCCGAACGGCTCATATAATCCGCCAAAGCACCCATCATCGTCAAACGGCTGAGCACCAGCCGTTCTCTGCCCTGCAGCATACGCACGGCATTGATGCCTGCCAGAATGCCGGAGGAAGCCGATTCCATATAGCCCTCAACACCGGTGATCTGACCGGCAAAGAACAGCTCCGGACGGGTGCGGAACGAATAATCCGGATTCATCAGCTTCGGGCTGTTGATAAAGGTGTTGCGGTGCATGACGCCGTAGCGGACAAATTCTGCATTTTTCAAAGCGGGAATCATGGAAAACACACGCTTTTGTTCACCGAATTTGAGGTTCGTCTGAAAACCGACCAGGTTGAACAGCGTGCCCTCTGCATTTTCACGGCGCAGCTGCAGCACCGCCCACGGGCGGTGACCGGTTTTCGGGTCACGCAGACCGACGGGCTTGAGCGGACCGAACCGCATGGTGTCTTCCCCCCGAAGCGCCATGGCTTCAATGGGCATACAGCCCTCGTATACATCGTGCCGCTCATCAAATGTATGCGTATCCGCACGCTCGGCACTCATCAACGCCTCGTAAAAGGCTTCGTATTCCGCCTTATTCATCGGGCAGTTGATATAGTCATCCTCACCGCCCCGGTCATAGCGGGACTGGGTAAATACACAGTCGTAATCCAGACTTTCTGCGCTGACGATCGGTGCCGCCGCATCAAAAAAGCTCAGGCGTCCGCCGCAGAGCTTTTCGATTTCTCCGGCAATTGCTTCCGAAGCCAGCGGCCCGACCGCCAAAACACAAACACCATCGGGAATCTGCGTTACTTCACCGTGCCTGACGGTGATCAGCGGATGTGACAGGATCTTATCGGTAATGATTTGCGAAAAGCGGTCACGATCCACGGCGAGCGCACCGCCTGCTGCCACAGCGCAGGCATCCGCCGCTTCCATACAGATCGAGCCGAACAGACGCATTTCCGCTTTGAGCAGACCGGCTGCGCTTTCCAGCCGCTGTGCTTTGAGGGAATTGGAGCAAACCAATTCGGCAAAGCCATCGGTTTTATGTGCCGGGGAGCGTTTTTCGGGCTTCATTTCACAAAGCTCCACTTCTACGCCTGCCTTGGCGATCTGCCACGCCGCCTCAACACCGGCTAAACCGGCTCCGACTACGGTAATCTTATTCATCCGTCTTATCCTTCTTTTTGGTGGCTTTTGTCTGGTAGTCACAGCCCTCATTCAGGCAGGCGATCACGCCGCCTCTCTGCTTGAACAGAGCCTTTCCGCACTTCGGGCAGTTTTCGCCGGTCGGCTTATCCCATGTGACAAAGTCACACTTCGGCCAGCTTTCACAGCCGTAGAAGGTGTGACCCTTGCGGCTGCGCTTTTCCACGACCTTGCTCCCGCATTTCGGGCAAAGAGCACCCGTTTCCTGAATCAGCGGCTTGGCGTTTTTGCAATCCGGATAATTCGGGCAGGCAAGGAATTTGCCGTAACGACCGATCTTCACCACCATCATGGCACCGCACTTTTCGCACGGAATATCGGTTTTATCTTCTTCCAGTTCAATTTTAACGCCCTGCATTTCCGCTTTGGCTTTATCCAGCGTCTTTTCAAAATCGCCGTAAAAGTCTTTGAGCACGGCGATATAATCCTCTTTGCCGTGTTCCACTTCGTCCAGAGAGTTTTCCATGGAGGCGGTAAATTTCACATTGACGATTTTCGGGAAACGCTCATTGAGCAAACGGGTCGTGGCAACACCCAACTCCGTAGGCACCAGCTGCTTGGCGGAACGCTTGACATATTCACGCTTGATGATCGTTGTGATAATGGTTGCATAGGTGCTCGGACGCCCGACACCGTTTTCTTCCAGCGCTTTGATCAGCGAAGCTTCGGTATAGCGTGGCGGAGCCTGCGTAAAGTGCTGTCCGGGGATCAGTTCTTTCAGCTTGAGCTTTTCACCGCTTTTCAGCTCCGGCAGCTTGGCATCCTTTTCATCCTCTGTGTCGCTGCTTTCTTCGTATAAAGCTGTAAAGCCTTCAAACTTTACTTCGTAGCCGCTTGCGGAGAAGGTGCAATAGCCTTCTTCACCGGGCTTCTGCGCCTGAATTTCCGCTTTGACGGTGTTCTGAATACAATCTGCCATCAGGCTTGCCATAAAGCGCAGCCAGATCAAATTATAAAGCTTGTATTGCTCCACCGTCAGACTGTCCTTTACCATGGCAGGGGTCAGCTCCGGGTTCGTGGGGCGTACCGCTTCGTGTCCGTCCTGTGCATTGGCACGCTGCTTAAAGAAACGGGGCTTTTCCGGCAGGAATTTGTCACCGTAAACGGTGCGGATATAGTTACCGCCCTGTTCTCTCGCCTGATCGGAAATACGCAGGGAGTCGGTTCTCATGTAGGTGATAAGACCCATGGAGCCGTGTCCCTTGATATTGACGCCCTCGTACAGCTCCTGTGCGATTTTCATGGTACGGGAGGACTGGAAATTCAGTCGGCGGGAAGCCTCCTGCTGCATGGTGGAGGTGGTAAACGGCGGTGCCGGGCTTTTTTTGCGGGTGCCTTTTTTTACGGAGCCGACGGTGTATTCCGCTCCGTCCAGCCGGGCGATATAAGAGTCGGTCTGTTCTTTGTTTTTGAGTTTTACTTTGCCGGTTTCATCGCCGACAAAAGCGGCGGAAAAGGTACGGCGTGCAGCGGAGGTAAGCTTTGCGTCAAGTGACCAGTATTCCTCCGGCACAAAGCGGTTGATCTCATCTTCTTTATCCACGATCAAACGCACGGCGACGCTCTGCACACGCCCTGCCGAAAGACCTCTGCGGATTTTCTGGCTGACAAAGGGGCTGAGCTTATAACCGACCAGACGGTCAAGAATACGGCGGGCCTGCTGCGCATTGACCATGTCCAAATCCACCGAACGGGGGTTGGCCATGCCGGTTTCGATGCCCTTTCGGGTGATTTCGTTGAAGGTAACACGGTTTTGCTCCTTCAAATCCAGGTTCAGAATCGTGGCAAGATGCCAGGAAATGGCTTCTCCTTCACGGTCCGGGTCGGTTGCAAGCAGCACGCCGTCGCTTTTTTTGACCATACTTTTCAGGTCGGAGACCAGCTTTTCCTTGCCCTTGACAATTTCATATTTCGGTGCAAAATTGTTGCGAACATCGACACTCAGCTTTGAGGCAGGCAGGTCACGCACATGGCCGATGGAGGCGGTCACCTCGTAACCGTCGCCCAAAAAGCCCTTGATGACCTTGGCTTTTGAAACGGACTCAACAATAACAAGCTTTGACATATTGTTTCACTCTGCGGAAAGGAAGTCCGCTGACCTCCGTTTTCCGTCCTTTCGTGTGATAATCGGGTAGATGCTTCTATTCTTCGGCTCTTCAATCGGCTACGGCAAAGCGTTTGCCGGGCAGCGGCTGAATCAAGCCGATAATTTGCAATTCGGTTAAATACTGGGATAACACCGGCGCAGCAAGGCCGCTTTTGACTGCCAGTGCGTCAAATCCGATCGGCTCACAGTCAAAGCAGGCATAAACCCTGCGCTGCTCCTCGGTGAGTGTTTCGGGTGCTAATGGCTTTTGCCTGGCTGACTTGCGAAGCGGTTCGGATCTGAGCCGGGATAAATCCAGCCCGTCTAAATAGGCAAAATCGTACAGGACATCCTCTGCCCGGAAAACCGGCCTTGCTCCGTTGGCAATCAGCACATTTGACCCGATAAAGGATGAGCTGATCACATCCCCCGGCACGGCAAACACTTCACGGTTTTGTTGGCGGGCAAAGGCTGCGGTTCCCAGTGAGCCGCTGTGTTCACCGGCTTCCACCACAAGGGTGCCTTTGGATAAGCCGCTGATAATGCGGTTGCGCAGCGGAAAGCTGCCGCGAAACGGTTTGGAAAACGGCGGAAATTCGCTGATGACCGCACCGTTTTCGGAAACATCCCGGCGCAAGCCCTCGTTTTCGAGCAGATACTTTGCCCCCAGACCGCAGCCCATGACGGCAACGGTTTTTCCGCCGCCCTCAATGGCACCCCGGTGCGCCGCCGTATCAATGCCCAGAGCACCGCCGCTGACGACGGTTACGCCGACACGGGCAAAATCCGCCGTCAAACGGTGTGCGACCTCCAGACTGTAGCGGGTCGCATCCCTTGCTCCGACGACGGCGATCATCATCGGATTTTTCAAACATTCCGCATTGCCCCGAACATAAAGCACGCCGGGAGGATCGGGAATATCTTTCAGGTTTACGGGATAGTATTCGCTGTTCAGGTCGATGATATGCCAGGCATTTTCATCACAAAGGCGAACGATTTTCTGTGCTTCGCTCAAATCACGCTGTTCCATGCGGCGCAGCTGTGCAGGTTGAAACAATCCGCAGCCGTACCACTCCATCGGGCCGGCTTCAAAAAAGTCTTTTGCAGAAGAAAAGATGGAGGCGGCATCAAAATTGCCGAAGCCTGCGCCGATGCAGCCGGAAAGCCACACGCTGTATACCCGTTCATCCTTTTCTTCGTTCATCTGATCAGCTCCCACATGATGATTGCTGCCGCCATAGAGGCGTTCAGAGATTCCGCACGGCCGCCCATCGGCACCCGTACCCGCTTCATACAGCTCTCTGCCGTCTGTCCGGTCACGCCGTTGCCCTCGTTGCCGATGACACAGATCGTTTTTTCACCCAAATCGGTTTTGGTAATATCCTGCGCCGAGGCGTTCGGGGTCGAGGCGAGTGTCACGAACCCGTTTTCGGCAAATCCGGTCAGGGCTTTCGGCAAATCATCCACCGTAATCATCGGCAGACGCAGAAGGGAACCCATGGCCGCACGCTGTGCTTTCGGGTTGTAGATGTCGCAGCAGCCGCTCAGCACGGCTGCATGAATCCCGAGAGCCTCTGCCGTGCGGATGATTGCACCCAGATTGGCGGGATCCTGAATATTTTCCAGTGCAATCAATTTGCGCATATTATATATAATATCTATATTGCTTTCTTTGTCAAGTGTTTTGCACACACAAAAAATGCCCTGGGGCGAAAAAGTGTCCGACAGTTTTTCGGCTGCCGGTCCGGATATTTGAAATACTTCCTCACTTTTTGTCCGGAGGAAACGGAGTTCTTCGCTGTACTTTTTTTCTGCCGTTTCGGTGAAAAACAAATACTTCACCTGCGTGCTCCCGGCAGCATCGGTGCAAAGGCGGGCACCCTCGGCGAAAAACAGACCTTCTTCCCGGCGTGCCTTCGCACTGTCACGGATACGAACTGCCATTTTGATTTTATCATTGGTTTTGCTGCTGATTACTTCGTGCATGGTGTTCCTCCGAAAGAAAATCACGCCCCGAAAAACGGAGCGTGACAGTATGAGCGATTATTAAAGAGCTGCTTTTGCCTTTTCGCAAAGAGCGGTGAAGCCTGCGGGGTCGGCAATGGCAATTTCGCTGAGCATCTTGCGGTTGAGGCTGATGCCCGCTTTCTTCAAACCGTTGATGAGTGTGGAGTAATTCATGCCGTTAAGCTTTGCAGCGGCAGAGATTCTGGTGATCCACAAACGGCGGAAATCACGCTTTTTGAGCTTGCGGCCGATGTATGCATACTGACCGGACTTCATAACTGCCTGCTTGGCAGTCTTGAAAAGCTTTGCCTTGGAGCCGTAGTAGCCCTTAGCCATTTTGAGAACTTTATTTCTTCTCTTGCGAGTCATAGTTGCGCCCTTGATACGAGCCATGATTAGTTACCTCCGATAAATATTGTAAGTTGAGCTTCCTGAATTATTTGTAGGGGACAAGACGCTTGATCTGCTTGCAGTTGGTTACATCGGCAACCTCAACCTTGCGAAGGTTTCTCTTGCGCTTGGTGCTCTTCTTTGTCAGGATGTGGGACTTGTAGGCATGGCCTCTCATGGGCTTACCGTTCTTTGAGATTTTGAAACGCTTTTTTGCACCGCTGTGGGTTTTGATTTTGGGCATTTGAGTTATCCTCCTTCATTATTTGGCTGCCTTGGGAACAAGAAACATCAGCATGGAACGACCTTCTAACTTGGCTGCCTTCTCGACCGAAGCCGATTCAGCACAGGCCTGAGCGAACCGATCCATGATCTCGATGCCGAGGTTGGTGTGAGCCATCTCACGACCGCGGAACCGGATCGATACCTTTACTTTGTTTCCGTCGGCAAGGAACCGTTTGGCGTGACCGACCTTAGTGTCGAAGTCATGCGTATCAATGTTGACCGAAAGACGAATTTCTTTGATTTCGACAATCCGTTGATTCTTTCTTGCTTCCTTCTCACGCTTGGCCTGTTCAAAACGGTATTTACCGTAGTCCATTATTTTGCACACAGGCGGCTTCGCCTGCGGCGCAATTTTGACCAAGTCAAGATTTTTCTCCTCGGCAATTTTCAACGCCTCAGCGGCGGACATAATGCCGAGCTGTTCACCGTTGCTGCCGATGATGCGCAGTTCACGGTCTCTTATTTCTTCATTGATCTGCAATTCTTTCGCACTAATGTTCAAGCACCCCCACAAAAATAAAAAAATAATGCGTAAGCAGTGTTCCACCGCCTACACACAATCAAACATAGCCGCACCAAAAAGAACGGCTGATGAATATTGACCGCCTTCGGGAACTGGCCCAGACGGTGAGGAAGCGGATCCCTGCTTTGTTTGCTCATATAGAATAGCAGACTATTCCACGGCTGTCAACTGTTTTTTCGCTTTTTTTGAAAAACTTTTTCCGGCGGTGCAAAAAGTTGCCGTTCCAAGTTGCATATTGCGCTGCGATATGGTATCATACTTTAGTTATTACATTATATCAGCACCATCATTCGGAGAAAACTATGAAAGAAAAAGTGATTATTACTATTTCCGACTGCCATGAGATCGACGGCGAAAAGGAGCAGTCTCAGCTCACCACGGTCGGTGAGCTTGAGCGCACCGAAAACGGCTGTATTCTTTTCTATGATGAAACCGAAGATTTTTCAGGCAGCCGAGTTACGGTTACTTATACGGGGGAGCGTATCGACATGGTGCGTTCGGGCGCATACTGTGCCAACCTGACCATTGAGCCGGGCAGGCGGTATACCTGCGCCTATTCCACTGAGTACGGTGACCTGACGCTGGGTATTTTCGGCAAAGAGATCCAAGCCGGACTCAACGAAAAAGACGGTCACCTGTTCTTCAGCTATACGCTGGATTTTGATTCCGGCTTCTGCTCCCAAAATGAATTGTCAATTGATTACCGCTGTGAATAAACGAAAGGTTGATGACCCATGTCCAAGCTTGTAAACCAAGTGCAAAAACAAATCGGCGATGCTGTTTCCAAGGCTTTTTCCGCCTGCATCGCTTCCGGCACACTGTCCGAGGCGGAAATTCCCGCTTTCAACATCGAAGTGCCCGCAGACCGTGCCAATGGTGATTTTTCCACGAATGCCGCCATGGCAGGTGCGAGGGCGTTTCGCCGTGCCCCCCGTATGATTGCCGACGCTCTGTGTGCGGCAATTCAAACGGAAGGCACCTATATCGCAAAATGCGAACCGGCAGGACCGGGCTTTATCAATTTTTACCTGTCCGACCGTTTTTATTCCGACATCGTTGCGGATATTCTTGCCATGGGTGAAGAATACGGCTGCTCCGACTTCGGCGAAGGCAAGACCGTCAACATTGAATTTGTTTCCGCCAACCCGACCGGACCGATGCACATGGGCAACGCCCGCGGCGGTGCGTTGGGCGACTGCCTGGCAGCGGTCATGGAGCGTGCCGGATATAAGGTCACCCGTGAATTTTATGTCAACGATGCCGGCAACCAGATCGCAAAATTCGGTCTGTCACTCGATATCCGTTACCGTCAGCTTTTTGAGGGTGAGAATGCGCCCGAGCTGCCCGAGGACAGCTACCACGGCGAAGACATTGCCGAGCGTGCGAAGGAATTTGCCGATGTTTACGGCGATAAGTATATGAGCGAAAGCGAAGAGGTTCGCCGCAAGGCTCTTGTGGATTTTGCTCTGCCGAAAAATATCGACAAAATGCACGACAACCTTGATAAATACCGCATTTTCTACGATGTCTGGTTCCGTGAAAGCTCGCTTTACCAAAGCGGTGAGTTGACCGACACGCTTGATCTGCTCAAAGAAAAGGGTCTGACCTACGAAAAGGACGGTGCCCTTTGGTATAAAGCGACCGAACACGGCGGTGAAAAGGATGAGGTGCTCGTGCGTGCCAACGGTAACCCCACTTACTTTGCCGCCGACATCGCCTACCACCGCAACAAGTTGGAAAAGCGCAATTTCGACAAAGCCATCAATGTCTGGGGTGCCGACCACCACGGCCATGTTGCCCGCATGAAAGGCGCACTGGAAGCCCTCGGCATTGATTCGAGCCGTTTGGATATAATCCTCATGCAGCTGGTTCGTCTGACCCGGGGCGGTGAAGTCGTCCGTATGTCCAAACGCACCGGTAAATCCATTACACTGGTCGATTTACTGGAGGATATTCCGATCGATGCAGTTCGCTTCCTGTTCAATATGCGTGAGCCGGGTTCACAAATGGACTTCGACCTTGACCTTGCCGTAGAGCAGAGCGCACAAAACCCGGTTTATTACTGCCAGTATGCACACGCACGCATTTGCAGCATTTTCAAAAAGCTCGGCAAAGACCCCAACGAAGCGATCACCTGCACGCCGGAGCAGCTTGCCCTGCTGACCGCTCCCGAGGAGCGTGAGCTGATTTCCCATCTGGCAACGCTCACCGGTGAAATCGCTGCCGCCGCCAAAAACTACGACCCTGCCAAAATCACCCGTTTCTGCGTGGAACTTGCCACGCTGTTCCATAAGTTTTATAACGCCTGCCGTGTTTCCACCGATTCAGCCGATTTGACCGCCGCACGCCTCGGCTTATGCCGCAGCGTGAAAGTAACGCTGAGCGGAATGCTGAAAATGCTCGGTATCACCGTGCCCGAAACCATGTAATAAAAAGGAGAGGTTTCATGTATTCCTGCAATGTGATCGCACACCGGGGCGCCAACAAGCGTGCGCCGCAGAACACGCTGCCCGCTTTTCGCAAAGCGATCGAGCTTGGCTGTGACGGGTTTGAAACCGATGTGCATTTATCCAAAGACGGCGTGCCCGTCATCTGCCATAACGACACGATTGATGCTACCTCCGACGGTACCGGCAGAATCTGCGATTTAACGCTGGCTGAGCTGAAAAGCCACGATTTCGGCAGCTATTTCAGCAAAGATTTTGCCGGAACCACGCTGCCGACACTCGATGAATTTCTGGAGGTTGCGGCAAACGGAAACCTCAAAGTGCTGAATATTGAGTTAAAGAAAGAGCCGGACAGTAAACGCCGTGATGAGCTGGTGACAAAAACACTGGAAGCGGTCGAAAAGCACGGCTTGAGCGATATTCTGCTTATTTCAAGCTTCAGCACTGCAATTTTGAAGCTCGTCAAGCAAAAAAATCCGGCGTGCAAAACCGCTTTGCTTTACCCCAACGGGTATTTTCGTGCTATCGAAACCGTTTTTCCGCCGTTTGCCCTCATGCTCGGGCTGAAATGCTCTGCCTCCCATCCGCACAAGCTTTGTATCCGGAACAACTATGTGGAAAAATGCCACAAAAATAAACTGGATGTCAATGTGTGGACCGTTGACGAAGCGGAAGAGATCCGTGCGATGCTCCGTGCCGGTGTGGACGGTATCATCACCGACTGCCCCGACCGGGTCAATTTCATTCTGCAGGAAATGAACAACGCAAACTGATTCAGCCGAACAGGATCGGCTGAAGCTGTTCGCCGTTCAGAGCCGACCGGATTGCCTGCTCCGTTTTGGTGAAATCCGCCACGACGCTGCGTGGCTTTTCGGCGGAATTGTCCTGACGCATCGGCACGAAATAGATGCTGCTCCGGCTCATCAATGCACCGATGCTTTTTGCCGAGCCGCTCAGCGCATCATTTGTCGAAACCGCAAGCAGCAGCGGACGGGCGGTGCGCAAATGGGATTTACACGCCATGGTCACTGCCGTGTCGGTGATGCCGTTTGCAAGCTTGCCCAGGGTGTTGCCGGTGCAGGGTTCAACCAGCAGCAAATCGAACATTTTCTTCGGTCCGATCGGCTCTGCCTGTACGATCGTGTGGATGATCTCTTTGCCTGTTACGGCTTCTGCCCGTTCCCGGAACGATTCAGCCGTGCCGAACCGGGTATCCGTTTCATAAGCCTGTTCCGAAAAGATCGGTGTCACATCGGCACCGGTCTTTTTCAGTTGTTCCATCTGCGCAAGTGCCGCTTCAAAGGTGCAAAACGAACCGCACAGCGCAAATCCGATTTTTACTCCGTTCATCCTCTCTCCTCCGTTCTTTCGGTATATGACAAAATCACCCGGGCGATCGCTTCGCCTGCACTGCGGGGTGAGAGCCGTCCGGGCAGACCGGGTGCTTTGATGTAACGCAGACCGCACCGCTTGACTGTTTCCTCATCTGCGCCGTAGGGTGCCGAGGCGACCTCCAGCAGCAGGGCACCCCGTTTCATGTGCAGCAGCTGTTTTTCCGTCAGAATCGGCGACGGAACGGTGTTGATCAGTGCATCACATTCCGGTAAAACAGCTTCAATGTTGTAAAGTTTAACCGCTTTACATCCGTCGTTTTCCGCCCGGACACACTGCTCCTCCGAGCGTGCCGCAACGGTCACTTTTCCGCCGAGCGCACGCAAGCGGGGAGCCAAAGCCGAGGCGATCCGCCCGTACCCCGTTATTATAAAGGAAGAACCGCAAACGGTGGTGTCGGCCGCACCGATCAGCTCAAACAGAGCACCTTCTGCCGTAGCTGCCGCATTGGCAAAAAGCAAAGCTTCATTTTTGTAGTAATCGTAAAGCTTTATGCCTTTACTTTCCAATCCCCTTGCCCATTCCGTTTTGGGCATTCCGGCAAACACCGTCTGCCCTGCTTTCAGTGTGCTTTTCAGTTCATCCAGCAAAATCGGCACGGAGCGAAACGGTGCAAATACCGTTATACCGTCCTGCGTCATCGGCAAAGGCAGTACAAGGTGCGGGCTTTTCTCTGCCTGCTGCCGCCATGCCTGCGAATCTTCGGCAAAGCAAGCCGATTGCCCGGCCTGAAGCAGGGCTTTTGCCGCATACTGTGCCCGGCGATCGCCGCCCATAAATAAAAATTTTTCCATTTTTGCCACCATCTTATTAAAATAAATTGCTCACGCTCATAATATGTGATATAATAACAACCTGTTAATAACCAACGAGGTGATTTTTTATGAAATCCATCGATGAGCTCCTGAAAGAAATCAAGCGGGTCCACTTCATCGGGATCGGCGGCTCCGGTATGTGCCCGTTAGCGGAGATCCTGCACGCAGAGGGCTATGAGATCAGCGGTTCGGATGTCAACGAAAGCGAAACGCTTGCCCGTGTGCGCAAGCTGGGCATTCCCGTCGCCATGCCCCAGAAAGCAGAAAACATTGAGGGAGCGGAAATGATCGTCTACACTGCCGCCCTTCTTCCCGATAATCCCGAGCTGTGCGCCGCAAAGGCTTCGGGTATTCCGACCTTTGAGCGTTCAAAGCTTTTCGGCGCTATAACACGCATTTATGACAACGCCGTTTGTGTCAGCGGAACGCACGGTAAAACGACCGTGACCTCTTTACTCACCCAGATCATGCTCATGGGCGGTCTGGACCCGAGTGCCGTCATCGGCGGCAGACTGCCGATGATCGATTCCAACGGCTTAGTTGGCAAAAGTGAAAACATCGTCTGCGAAGCCTGCGAATTTGTAGACACCTTCCTGGATTTGTCCCCGGATGTTGCCGTGGTGCTGAATATTGACGAAGACCATATGGATTATTTCAAGACGATGGATAATCTGATCGCCTCATTTCGCAAATTCTGCCTGCAAACAACACGCACGCTTGTGCTGAACCGATCCGATGCGAATGTGTGCAGAGCAGCGGAAGGAATCACCGGCAAGCGCATCATCACATTCGGCTCAACGCCGGACTGTGATTTTTACCCGGAAAACATTCAGATGGTGCGCGGTGCCTTTGCCTGCTTCGATGTGATGCACGACGGCAAAAAAGAGATGACCGTACAGCTGAATATTCCGGGTGAACACAACATTCTCAACACGCTTGCCGCTGTTGCCGCAGCCTACGCCTCCGGCATGGAGCCGGGCGAATGTAAGCAGGGTATTGAAACATTCGGCGGAGCCGGCAGACGCTTTGAAAAAATCGGCACCTTCAACGGCATTGATTTATTTGATGATTACGCTCATCATCCTGCCGAGCTGGAGGTAACGCTGCGTTCGGCTGTGCGTATGGGGTATAAAAAAGTCTGGGCGGTATTCCAGCCGTTTACCTTTTCACGCACCGCCATGCTCATGGAGGATTTTGCCCGTGTGCTCAGTCTTGCCGACCGTGTAGTGATGACAGAGATCATGGGTTCCCGTGAGCGCAACACCTATGGTGTCTATACGGCTCAGCTTGCCGAAAAAATTCCGGGCAGCGTCTGGTATAACACCTTTGACGAAGTGGCACACTATGTGGTTGACCACGCCGAAAGCGGTGACATGGTGATCACGCTCGGCTGCGGGGATATTTACAAGGCAGGCAAAATCATGCAGAAGCTCTGGAAAGGGGAAAACAGCAAATGAGAATCGTAACGCAGACGGATGTGATCGGCAAACGCTCCGGTGATAAAAACGCAGTGGAGATGATTTGCCGTGCCGGGTTTGACGGCATCGACTATTCCATGTTCAGCTTAAACGAACCGGGCTGCCCCTTGCTCGGCGACGAAATGCCGGCACTCATTGATCCGCTTAAAGAAATTGCCAAACAATACAACGCCGCCTTTACGCAGGCGCACGCACCGTTCCCGACGATGCGCCGGGACGATGATGCCTACAACAAATTTGAGTTTGATGCGATCGTCCGTTCGCTGGAAATTGCCGGTCGGCTCGGGGTGAAAAACATTGTCGTACATCCGATCTCCTTTGAAATGCACCGAACGGATTTTGACTTGAATTACCGTTTTTATCAGCGGCTTGTGCCGTACATAGACGAATACGGCGTTCGGGTCTGCACCGAGAATATGTGGGGACGGGAAAACGACCGATTCGCCTGTACTGCCTGCTCCTCTCCGGACGATTTCCGTCAGATGATGGAGTTGCTCGGCTCGGAGCGGTTCGGTGCCTGTCTGGATATCGGGCATTGCGGTTTAGTCGGTTATAAGCCGAGTGAGCTGATTCGTGCTCTGGGCAGTGAATACCTTTGCGCTCTTCATGTTCACGATAACGACCATAAATCAGATGCTCACATTTTTCCTTTCCACGGAAAAATCGACTGGGCAGATACGATGGCTGCTCTGCATGAAATCGGTTACCGGGGCGACCTCACCTTTGAAGCGGATAATTCGCTGGTTTCGTGCCCTGTCAGCTTTTTGCAGAAAGCGGAATGTCACCTGCACGACATCGGCCTTGCCCTGCTCGGTATGATGAACGAACCGGAAATTTGAATAATTTATATCGGGCTTGCACCTGCCTGCTTCCCCGCTTGATGCGGAACTTATCCGGATCATGAAAAGGAAACGGAAAGTTTCCTTAAAGCATATTACGGCATCGGCCGGCAATATGTGCGTGAATTTATCCGCAGGATGGCAGACAGATCCGTTTCTGCGTTTGAGCAAAATCTTATGTGAATGGTATGAAAGGACGAACAAAGCAAAATGATTCAGGCAATCAATGTAACTCTTCAATACGGCGGCAGGACTCTGTTCCACAACGCCGACCTCACCTTTTCCCGCGGCAACTGCTACGGCATCATCGGCGCAAACGGTGCCGGTAAATCCACTTTTTTGAAAATTCTTTCCGGTGAAATCGAGCCGAACAAGGGCGAGGTCGTTATCACCCCCGGGGAACGCCTTTCCATCCTGCG
Source organism: Acutalibacteraceae bacterium (assembly GCA_045642685.1). Classification (GTDB taxonomy): domain Bacteria; phylum Bacillota; class Clostridia; order Oscillospirales; family Acutalibacteraceae; genus UBA8612. The sequence continues at coordinate 17,320 of JAZUJI010000162.1, forward strand.
TCAGGATCACTTTGCGTTTGACGACTGCGGCGTGATTCGTACGGTTTTGCTCGGCAACAAAAAACTGTGCGACATCATGGATGAAAAGGAAGCTCTTTACAGCAAGGAGGAGTTCACCGAAGAAGACGGTATGAGGATCAGCGAATTGGAAGAAGTTTTTGCCGAAATGGACGGCTGGAGTGCCGAAAGCGATGCGGAAATCCTCCTCAACGGTCTGGGTGTTACCAACGAATACCACGAAATGAAAATGGCGGAGCTGCCCAACGACATCAAGGTCAAGGTTCTGCTGGCACAGGCTCTGTTCGGTCAGCCCGACATTCTGCTCATGGATGAGCCGACCAACCACCTGGATGTGGATGCGATCCACTGGCTGGAGGAATTTCTGATCGACCTGGAAAGCACGATCCTTGTGGTTTCCCATGACCGTCATTTTCTGAACAAGGTCTGCACGCACACGGTGGATATTGACTACGGCCGTATCACCATGAGTGTGGGCAACTACGATTTCTGGTACGAATATACACAAATGGCGCAGCGTCAGCTTCGTGAACAGAACAAAAAAGCTGAAGCAAAAATCAAGGAATTGCAGGAGTTTATTGCACGGTTCAGTGCCAACGCATCCAAATCCAGGCAGGCTACAAGCCGCAAAAAGCTGCTTGAAAATATCAATGTTGAAGAAATTCCCGTTTCCTCCCGTCGTTTTCCGTTCATCTCCTTCAAGCCGGATCGTGAGATCGGCAATGAGGTCATCACGGTCACGGATATTTCCAAAACCATCGGTGATCGCAAGGTGCTTGACCATGTTTCTTTTACGATCCTGCCCCACGAAAAGGTTGCCTTGATCGGCACGGATACCGTTGCCAAAACGACCCTGCTGAAAATCCTCGCCGAAGAAATCGAGCCGGACGAGGGAAGCATCAAATGGGGTGTTACCACATCACGCTCTTATTTCCCGAGTGACAACTCCGCTTTCTTTGACGGCTGTGAAGACAGTCTGACGGACTGGATCCGCCGTTATTCCGATTTGGTTTTTGAAACGGATGTGCGCGGTTGGCTCGGCCGCATGATGTTCTCCGGCGAAGAAGCCACCAAAAAAGCCAAGGTGCTTTCGGGCGGTGAGCGTGTGCGCTGTATGCTGTGCAAAATGATGCTTTCCGGCGCCAATGTGCTTTTGCTGGATGAGCCGACTAACCACCTCGACCTGGAATCGATCGCTTCGCTCAACGAGGGCTTGACGAAATACCCCGAGAGTGTTATCTTCACCTCTCATGACCATCAGCTCGTGCAAACCGTTGCCAACCGTCTGATCGATGTCACACCCGGTCAGTTTTACGACAAGCGCATCACTTATGATGAATATCTGGAGGAGCAAAAGAACGGCTGATGCCGTAAGAAGGAATAGAAAAAGAGATGACTGCGGAAAATGCTTCCGTCAGCCATCTCTTTTTGCTGAATTATCATTTTTTCTTTACGACAAGCAAACAGTTAAATTCTTTCCGGATGAGCTTTTCCCGGGGGGGTTCCAGATCTGCCGGGTTGGAGCGGAGCAAAAATTCACCGCCCGACTTGGTGTAGGTAACGGAGGAGCCGCCGCCGTCCAAATTCACGGCACGCACAGCGCCGAAGCGTTTGAGCAGCTGCGCTAAATCGATCAGCGTGGCACCGTTGGAATATTCGGGGATACGGCCGTCCACCTGCAGCAGCAATACGGTTCCGTCCGCCGTTAAACCGGCTGCCGTGCGGGGATGACGCACGAAGCTGAACGGTTCGAGCGGACCCCATTCGTAATATTCACCGTCTTTAAGGATCATCTCAAGGCCGGAGGCTGCGTGCTGCAGCTGCGGCAGCAGGTCCGGGCTTTCGGCAAGTGTTGTCAGCACCGGTGTGCCGTCCTGCAATACGCCGATAAACGGGCGCAGGCTGTCGGGGTTTGCCACCACCCGACCGTTTTTCACGCACAGCCCCGAAGGGTGACCGTCCCCGAACATATCGAAAAAGTCTGCATTTACGGCTGCCAGAACCTCCTGCCCGTTTTCAACGGCGCAGTCGATCATTTGCGGCACCGTGGCGATCACGCCGCCGACTGCATAGCCATCCTGCGGTGTGCCGATATACAGGCTGTTTTCGGCGGTATCGACCCGCAGCACAAACGCATGAACCGGGTTTTGCTGCCGGTCACGGCAGAGCATATGGCGGTATTCCAGCCCTTTTGCAAGGGCTTCGGTTTCTTCGGTTTCCACTGTCAGGCAGTGATCGTATTCGGCGAGCAAATCGTCTTTGCTTTTCAATGCACGGGAGCTGTATTCGATCTCAAAGCAATAACGGTCTTCTTCCTCTTCCTCGTCAAACCCGGTCACAAGCAGCTTCACGCCGTCCTTCAATTCACGGTTCGGCAAATAAAACAAATGTGTCATGCGGTCATACGGTTCACGGTCATTAAAGCTGTCTCCATAGATTTTTCCGTTGAAAAACAGCCGCACATCAAAATAGGGGTACATAAAATAAACAGCGATTTTCGTCAGTCCGTTTTCCATATCAAATGCGGCATAGCCCTCTAAATCGTCCGCATCAGCTGCTTCACAGCCCTGCAAAAATTCATCTTTTGTCATGTTTTTCATCCTTCCTCAAATAAATCCGCTCCCGCTTTTTGCGCCTGAGCGAAATCGGTTTCGTCGAGCTGCCGCCGGTCGGTTTCGCTGAACACCAGTACCGAAACAAGCTCGGTGTTCAGCACCGTGCATTGCTGCCGGAACATCCGGGCAATTTCACGGCTTCCGGCAGCTTCGCTCCCGCCGGTCAGGAGCAGAACGGCTTTGCGCGGTTTGGCAATGGGCGGCTTGATGTTATGCGTGAACCGCTTGGCGTAATAGCATTGAAAGCGGTCAATGATCGCTTTGAGTGGTGCCGGAAAACCGCCGTTATAGACGGGCGAGGCAAAAACGACATAGTCTGCTGCCTCAAAATCCCGATAAAACGCATCCAGATCGTGCTGTACACAGCCGAGCTGTTTTTCACAGCCGCCGCACGCTATGCAGGGTTTGGCATTGAGCACATAGGCGAAATATTCCGTGACCGTATCGTCTGCGCTTTTTTGCTTGAGCAAAGCACGGCACAGAGCGGCAGAACCGGATGCGGCACGGGGCGACCCGTAAACGGCTAAAATTTTTTTCATGGCGATCTCTCCTTTCTCTCTGTTATCGTGCAGAAAAACGGCGTTTTCCGCTTTTCCGGAAGAATCGCAAAAAAAGTTTATTTACCCCTTGATTTTTTGAAAGATTTATTATATAATTCCTACTGTTATAAATGAAATGCCGGTGTGATGGAATTGGCAGACGTGCTGGACTCAAAATCCAGTGGTAGCGATACCGTATCGGTTCGACCCCGATCACCGGCACCATCCCGGAACCCAATATCATGGGTTCCGGGACTTTTTTTATTTGTAGTAAAGGCTTGCACAAAAGACACGGGCGTGTCCGTGATCCCGATTTATTGCCGTTCACAAGTTTTTCCACTTCGGCAGCGCTTACCCGGTTAAAATCGCCTTCGATCGAATGGCTCAGTGCGGAAGCCGCTGCGGCAAACTCAGGCATATTGCGGCTTCTGTCCGCTCAGCAGGGAATAAATCAAACCGGCTCTACGAAGCTGTTGCCGCCTCCGACCCGGTCAACAATGTGCAGGGCGTATGTTTGGGGATAATAAAAGTTTTTGCCGTCAAGTTCCTTTGTTCGAGGCGCCTGTTCCACGGCAGTTTTTCCTTATTCATCCGCTAACGGAATGAACATGATTTTTTCTAATTCTTCTCTCGGCAGGAACGGCGCCAGATCCTCAAGCGGAGGGCTTACCAGCGTGCCGTCTGCCAGCCGTTTGGTTGCGCTCTTGGGTTCCCAGACTTGTGCGGTGTCGGTAAAAATTTCCGTAAATACGGGTCCGTCGAGCTTCAGTACCTCATCGACGACCGATTTCATTTCGGCATTGCTGTGCGCACTGTAATACCGATAGCCGAAGGCCTGAGCGATCTTTTTGAAGTCGGGGAAGGACAAATCCCCGGATTCTTCACCGATGCCGACAAAATTTTTGTTGAACAGATTGGTTTGTGTGATCCGGATGGAATGATAGCCGTTGTTGTTGATCAGGAACAGCTTGATGGGGAGCTTGTTTGTCAAAACGGTCTGCAGCTCCTGCAGGTTCATCATGATGCTGCCGTCACCTTCCAGGCAGATGGTGTTTTTGCGGCCGCTGCCAATGCAGGTTCCGATGGCGGCGGGCAGACCATAGCCCATGCTGGCGATTGCGCTGTTGTTTGCCATGCGGCTGCCTTTCTGAATCACATAGGCCTGGTTGCCTACCACACAGCAGGCACCATTGGAAACGGCAGTCAGACTGTTTTCGGGCAGTCGGCTGCTCAGATACCGAATAAAAGCATACACATTTGCCGAAAAGCCGTTTTCCTCCCAATGACGGGGCAATACGGCCGGGTAATCCGCTTTCCAGCGCTGACAGGCTTCGTTCCAGATGCCGCCCCGGCTGACGGGCTTTTCGGCGAGAGAATCCAGCTTTGCCAGGAAATCACCGGCATCAGCCCAAATCGGCATATCAACATGGAGCGTGGGCTTTTTCAGCTCTGCCTTATCAATGTCGACCATGATCACTTCGGCAGCCCTTGCCCAGGTTTTCCAGTTGTATCCGACCTGCCGGATGGAAATACGGGTTCCCACTGCCAGGATCAAATCTGCATTCTGGATAGCCCAGTTGCCCGGTCTGTCCCCCATATTACCGGCACGGCCGCAATATAACGGGTGTTCATCTTCGATCAGATCCACGGCATTCCAGTAAGTCACAATGGGGATATTCAGCTTTTCCGCTGCGGAACGGAAAACTTCATAGCTGCCGGAAAGGCGGATACCGTAGCCTGCATGGAATACGGGACGCTTTGCGTTCTTGATCTTTTCCAGAATGATCTTAACCGTTTCCTCATCCACGGCAGGCGGCAGGAGCTTATCATCCTCTGTCGGGTCGTAACCCGCCAGTTCGTCTGTTTCAATATAGCATCCCTGATAGTTGACGGGGATATCGATCCAAACCGGACCGGGCCGCCCTGTGGTTGCCAAATGCCAAGCCTTTTCCAATGCAAAGCGAATCTGCTTCGGGTCTTCGATCATAACGGCATATTTTGTCATAGGTGAAACCGATTTTACTATATCATATTCCTGGTCACCCATGGCACGCAGGGGCGTTTCGGTGAACGGCAAGGCATAACGGGCAGTTGTGTCGTATCGCACCTGACCGCTGATGATGAACATCGGAATGGAATCCAGCCAGCCGCCGACAACACCGGTCAGCGCATTGGTTCCGCCGGGGCCGGTCGTTACGCAGACTGCTGCGATCCGGTTTTCCAGGCGTGCATAAGCTTCTGCGGCGATGGCACACGCCTGTTCATGGTGGTTATAGGTTACATTCAAACCTTTCATATGCCCCAGAGCATCGTTCAAATGCATGGCGCCGCCGCCGACAACGGAAAACACATCGGTAACTCCCTGACGAACTAAAAAGTCGGCAACATAATCGGCTAACCGTATCTTCATGCCGGTTTTCTCCTTATGAACAGTTTATTCAATGGCGTTTACATACACACTGCCGCCGCTGACCGTAACGCAATATTCGATCGTTTTGCCTTGTTCATTGGTGAAAGTAACGACAGCAGTGCCTTTGCTTTTGGCTGTAACGACAACGGAATTGCCTTCTTCGATTTTAATATCGGCAATTTCGGGGTGATCCAGTACATAGCTCCAGGTTCCGTCCTCCAGTGTAACGGTTTGCTCAACAGTCGGCTTTGTAACGAACAGGGTTATCGCCATTACGGCAGCGGTAACGCCGATAACGGCGATTCGGTGCGTCTTTTTGTCAAGCAAGGCAAAGGTGAGGAAGAGTGCCAGTGCAATGCAAAAGCACAGGCTTAGCAGGTGGTGCGGAAAATCCGCTTTAACACGCCAAAAGTAATCGGCAGCCATGTATCCGAGTCCGCCTGCGGCAACGGACAGCACGGCGGCACCGAGCCAATCCCTGCGCTTCACAAGGTATGCGATCGCCGCACCGGGCAGGGTCAGGAGCGTGATAAAGAACCAGTATTTGTAGTACTGAAAGATTCCGAAGCCCTGAGCGGAAAAGGGAACCTGTATCAGATAGATCAACGGCTGACTTATCAAAAAAAACACAAAGGTTTTCAAGACCGCTTCCAACGGCTTTTTGCAGTTTACAATAATGAAAACAGCAAATAACAGCCAGCACTCCGGGTTGACGGCAATATCCTGGAAGGATGTGTTTTCCAACGCCGGTATGAGCTTCAGCACCGCCGTTAATACAGCCGATGCAGCGGCAAGAAGGATCACTTTTATCCATGACATTTTTTGTTCGGAAAAGATTTTAAGTTTGCTCATGATCAGGTTTTCTCCTTCCTTTACTTTTCCAACTGCCCGGGGAGCTTCAGCCTTTCTTTTTTCGGGAAGGTGGCGTCATATGCCTCAAACTCCTCCGGCTTCTCCCAGCTGATGAAATACGCTTTCGGGGTTTTATATTCGCCGGTGATGCCGTTGAGATACCCCGGCTCCAGCTCCTTGAGCAGGAAGAACGAGGCGTCTTCTCCTTCGGCAAGCCCGTGGTAGCGGATGCCGAATTTGCTTGCGTAGTCAAAACCGCTTTTGCCGTAGAACAGGATATTGCCCTCAAAGCAAACGGCTTTGCAGCCGTACGCTTTTGCTTTTTCCAGTGAATAATCCAGCAGCATTTTTCCGTAACCCTGCCGTTTCAGTTCCGGTGCAATGCAAATCGGCCCCATGGTCATAATGGGAATATCGCTGCCGTCATCGGCTTTGATGATTGTTTTCACAAAGACATTCTGACCGATGATTTCTCCGTCTTTTTCCATGACAAAATCAAGCTCCGGCACAAAGTCGGCGTCGTTTCGCAAATGGCGGAGCACAAAATGCTCCAGGCAGCCGGGTTGATACACATTCCAAAAGCTTTCTCTTACTAAATTTTCAACGATCCGGTAATCTTCTTTTTGTTCCGGGCGAATGATAACAGATTGATTCATTGTTTTCCTCCGAATGTTTATAAATCTATTCCACTATTTTATCTTACTGTAAAACTTTTTTCAATATTTCTGCGGCAATTTTCATAATAATCGAAAAAACAGAAAATTTGTGTAGATAAGGTTGTAAATCAACGGCGGTCAAGGTATAATGGCAGGAAAGGAGTGTTGAACTTGAATTTTGAATACCATGCAAAATCCGGCACACACACCGGCTTTTGTCTGATTAAAAGCTGCGAGAAAAAGCTCAACAAACGAGGCGAAGCTTATCTGGATATGGTGCTCGGTGACTCTTCCGGTGAAATTTCCGCTAAGCTCTGGAATTATAATGAAGAGCTGCACGGCACCTATTCCGTGAATACGGTCATCAAGGTGCAGGGAACGATCAGTGAGTTTAACGGGTCTGATCAGCTGCGCATCGACCGCATTCGTCCGGCTGCCGAGTCGGACGGCATAAAAATCGAAGATTTTGTTGT
>JAZUJI010000163.1:0-2571 GCA_045642685.1 Acutalibacteraceae bacterium
CACACTATACACGGCTGTATTTCACCAAATTTGGTACCGTTCCTGCGACGCCGAATGGTTTTCCGTATATTCTGAAAGACAGAGCTTTTGATTATTTACTTGTCCTTAAATTCCTATATCCAGATTATAATATGTGGAATAATAGCTTTCTCGTTCAGTTAAGGTCGTTGATTGACGAATACAACGGTGTGATAAACATGGAACATATTGGTTTCCCTGAGAACTGGGAAAGACTGCTCAAACACACTTCAAAATTACAGCTTAGCCAAAAACGATAACAATAAATTAAGGCCACTAATCGCTGCTGATTGTTTGGGGTGAATTTGGGGTGAATTTGCTCAAATTTCACCCCAAACGCACAAAATTAGTCAACAAGAGCGATGCAATATTTGGCGATAATCGTTGATATTTCAACGTATTTTCAGTTAGTCAACAAGTAGAAGCATCAACTCATAACCCGGAGGTCGCAGGTTCAAATCCTGCCTCCGCAACCATATCGAGTGGATGTAACGGATTTGAGGTTATATCCACTCATTTTTTGACTTTATTACCTTTTTGTGATATAATGTTTGCACAGTTAAAAGGTTTTTGGAGGTAATTATGGCTGATGAATTCACAATTAAAATGCCTGAGTTCAATCCAACAATCAATGTAACAATTAACGGTGAGAACCAGCTTCGCGATTTTGTTATAACGATAAACAGAATGATGGATGGCGCTGATTACCAAAATTACTACAAACCGGATACCGTCTTATTAGAAGAACTTCATAGTCTTTGCAAGACCTATCAAGAGATTCCAACATTGGAAAACGCTCAAAAGTTTATCAACACCTATAACGCATATCTTGCAAAGTCAAACAAAGGTAAGGCGAGAATCAACGACCTATCCGATGAGACTTTTTCAGCCGTTCTCAAGGTTAAAAGCAAGATAAAGGATGCAGATTGTTTTTCCCTTGATCAATTTCTCACTGCATTTTACACATTTGACAACTTGAAAGACTATGGCATAAATCTCAGCGAATTCTTCAACTTATTCTCAAAGAAATGATGTACACGGGGCAAGCATTACGCTTGCTCCGTTTTTTCTTTGTGCCTTGCCATCACACGCTCGGCATACTCTTTTCTTGCCTCCGCCGAAATGTCGGGTGTATAGGTCACCTCCGGGTTTGGCTCGCACGATACATACTCAACGGCAACGCCCTCACGCAGATCGGCAACGAAATTCGGCATATCCATCCTTTCCGGCACGGCGAGGTAGCCCACAAACTTGTAGTAGACGACTACCCGCTGGGTGCGGTTTTTGCCGCTGCCTTCGGTTTCATACACATCAATGTGGTCGATCAGCTCATTGAGCAATGGTTTCGTCAGCGTTTTCATCTGAATGAACTTACGGATGGCACGGATGAATTCCTCACGCTCGCTTTCCCGTTCATTCATTTCCGTCAGTTTCCTGCGCAGATTCAGGATTTTCTTTTTTAACTGCTCGCGCTCGTCGGCATACTCACGGGAGAGGATATTATAATCCTCCTCTGAGGTTTTGCCGTTAAGCTTGTCCTCATACAGAGTTTTCAGCAGCTTCGGGAGCATTTCGATACGCATTTCCGATTTGCGTAGTTCGGAGGACAGCGTTTTCTTTTCGCTCTCGTACTGCTTGCTGCTCTTGCGGGCAAGAATTTCGGCAAATCGGTTTTCGTCGGCAATGAGGTATTCCGCCAGCCGCCGCAGCTCCATTTCCACCACTGTCGCCACCGCATCCGCACGGATATAGTGACGGGTGAGGCAGGTGCCGCGATAGTCCTTGACGTAGTTGGAACAGCTGAAATAATGGATGTCCTTGTTCTGCGTGTTGGTGTGGTACCACATCTTACTGCCGCAGTCCGCACAGCGGAGGAGGTCGCAGAAGATGCTCTTCGGGCCGTTCGCCTCTTTCGGTGCGCGCTGTTTCGTTGTGCCCAGCATTTTCTGCACCTTCTTGTAGGTCTCGCGGTCAATGATCGCTTCGTGCTTGTCCTCGAACACCAGCCATTCCTCTTTCGGATTGTCGATACGGCGGTGATTCTTGAACGATTTAGAGTGCGTTTTGAAGTTCAGCACATCGCCGCAGTATTCCTGCCGTGTCAGGATGCCGTGAATGGTGCTTGATTTCCATTTGTACGGATTCGGCTGACTTTTCTTGCCGCCGCGGTTGATGCCTTTGGACGCCCAGTACGCCGTACAGTTGAGGTGCTGTTCGTCCTGCATGATCCTTGCAATGGTGTCCTCGCCGTTGCCGTCCAGATACAGCTTGAAAATCTCCCTGACGACGGCTGCGGCTTCCGGGTCGATGATCCAGCGTTTCTTGTCCTGCGGGTCTTTCACATAGCCGTACGGGGGTTGGGAGAGCGGTTCGCCCGCCCTCCCTCTGGTATTGTGCGCAGACCGCACCTTGCGGCTGATATCCTTGGCGTACAGCTCGTTCATGATATTCTTGATGGGGATAAAATCGTCCATGTCCGTTGCCCCGTCAACGCAGTCCACATTACCGTTGATGGCGATAAAGCGGACATTGTGGTCGGGAAAATAACTTTCG
>JAZUJI010000164.1:0-2238 GCA_045642685.1 Acutalibacteraceae bacterium
GATGCGAGTGTAGCTCATCTGGTAGAGCGCCACCTTGCCAAGGTGGAGGTAGCGAGTTCGGGCCTCGTCATCCGCTCCAAAAAACGGACGCTGATTTTTTGTTGGCGTCCATTTTATACGGCGACATAGCCAAGTGGTAAGGCATGGGTCTGCAAAACCCTGATTCCCCAGTTCAAATCTGGGTGTCGCCTCCAAAAGAACGGCATTTTTGAGAAATCAAAGATGCCGTTCTTTATTGTATTTTTCCAACGATTATTCCCCTGCAAAACCTGAAAAAATATCAATTATGAATGTTTTCTCGGTTTTGAGGGTGATGACGAGACTACTAAATGAACGGTGCTTACTCATGTTTCGGCAAATCATAAAACAAGAGCCGTTACATTCCCTGATTACAAAACACCAGGCAGGTAAAGAATGGAAAAAAACCGTTGGAAACCACTTCATTTGCCTGAAAATATGTGGTAAAGTTTTAAGAAAATTGCAAAAATGCAACCCCTTGCAACCCTTGATAAGTGATCGCCGACCGGTTCATTTGAGTTTGAATCAGTCGGCGATCATCATGTTTTTAGATATTCGGTATTTCCAAATTAGCTCCACCCTGCTCCGCTGACTGACTTGCTATAATTCCGGGTATGGACATCTTGATTGCAAAATTCACATCAAGAACAGGTTTTTTATTTTCAAGCACGCAGTCAACAAAATCCGCAAACATCCGAGAATCGCCGCCGCCATGACCAAACGCACTGGCATTGCCGTACTCATCAAGATACGCTGTTGCTACGGGAATCTCAATTTTTTGTGAAAATGTACCCGGTACACTTGCGAGATTTGCAAAGCTGTGAGCATTGTCAACGATCGTGCGCCTGTCTGTTTCGATAGAGCCTCTTGTTCCGCACAGACGGTAATTATGATCATAGCTTGTATATGCCCCAAAGCTGACAAGCAATTTTATTACCGCACCTTTTTCGGTTTTGAAAATTGCAATAGCGGTCGAATTTTTCTTCGGGAAATACGGGTTGTATACGATATCGGATGTCATGCAGGAAACGCTGACACAGCGATCATTCATAATATAGAGAAGCGGTCCCAACTCGTGCGTCGAATATTTTATTGCGGAAATATATGTGCGCCAATGCCCTTCGGGGTAATTATCGGGTGAAAATTCTTCTGGATTTATGCTGTGAAGATATTCCGCTTCGGCGAATACCACGTCACCGAATTCACCTTTTTCACGCATTTTCTTCCATGTTTCAATAAACGCCCAATAGCAGCAGTTTTCAGCAGCCATATAAATTAAATCCGGATGCTCGGAAACGATTTTTTTAAGCTCGTATGCTTCTTCAATATTTGTAACAGACGGAATCTCACATAAAACATGCTTCCCTGCTTCGAATGCTTTCTTCACGATCGGCACATGATAAACAGCCTCTGTCGCAACGATCACCGCATCGATATCCATTTTTAGCAATTCGTCATAATCAGTCAGATACACTACATCGTTTGCATCCATTGACTCAAAATACTCCTTGCAGTGTGCGAGTATTCCTTCATTGTGGTCACAGGCTGCAATGATTTTGCATTTCGGGTTCTTAAATCCGCAAGCAGCAACAGCGGCACCCCGTCCGCAGCCGACAATACCACAGCGTAAAATTTCACCGTTCATGATATACCTCCTATTTGAACCGAAATATATTTGCACATATGAAAAATACCCCTGATATCAGGGGTATTGCACGACATCGTTGGGGTTATTGCTCAATCGTGTCGTGCATAGTTGGTGCCGGTGACCGGGGTCGAACCGGTACGATGTTGCCACCGAGGGATTTTAAGTCCCTTGCGTCTGCCTATTCCGCCACACCGGCATATATAATTAAAATTAACAGATACCATTTACTTTACCGCAGAACTGCACTTTGGCAGCCGCTGCGCCATCCTCACTTCGCTTTTTCTCGCAGTGTGAATAAGAAGTGGTGCCGATGACCGGGGTCGAACCGGTACGGTGTTGCCACCGAGGGATTTTAAGTCCCTTGCGTCTGCCTATTCCGCCACATCGGCATATATATAGTTACAATTCACAAATACCATTTACTTTACCGCAGAGCTGCACTTTGGCAGCCGCTGCGTGACTCTTGCGGTTCCCAAAATTTGTTTCGGCTTGGTGCGCCGACAAATTTTGACCGCTGCGCCATCCTCACCTCGCTTCTTCTCGCACTGCGAGCGCTTCGGTGACGATGCTGC
>JAZUJI010000165.1:0-12429 GCA_045642685.1 Acutalibacteraceae bacterium
TCATTTGAGGATTTCCAAAAACAGTTAGCTGTTCGCCAACGCCAATATAATAATTTCCCCATGCGTCCTCTCAACTGGCGCTCTCCTAAACAAGTTTTATTTGCTTTCCCAAATGTGTAACACATCATTGACAAACCTACAAGCGAAACTTGTTTATGTAAATAAAAACGGTTTCTGCCGGTCATGAATACCGATCATAAAATGCGATGCAGCGTTGACTGTACGGATATAAGAGTAATGGATATTCGGCAAAAAAGCTGCCGGCAAAAGCCGACAGCTCAGACGCTGTGTTGTTTTTTTCTGAACTATTCTACAGGCACCGTGCCGGTTTCACCCTGTGCGGACGCTTCATGATCCGTCAGGTCCGTGTATTCCAGCGAAATTTTCATACTCCTCAAGGTCTGCTCCACCGCATTACGCCCGGTAATGCTGCCGTCAACCAGCACCGTTACCGGCATATCGGCAGTTTGCTTCGCCGTCACATCAAATAAACCGTACTGCGAAACGCCGCACACCCAAACGCCGTTTTTTCCGTTATCCGGCGAATGAACGGCCTGAACCGTCAAATCATAACGCTCGGTGTTCTTCACTTTTATGTTCAGCACATAGCAGCAAAAGCTGCCTTCCCGGTAGGTGACATGTGCCGCTGTTTCGCTGTCCATACCGTAAAGCCTGGCTTCATTGCTGAAAGCAATATCGTTCGAACGGTAGGCCTCTAAAATATCGCTTCCGTCTGCCAGCGTACCCATTGACGCTTTGATCTCACGCTCATTTCGCTCGTGCGTTTCCTGCACAGCCGTTTGCGCTGCGTCAGGGATTGTCAGAGTTTCGCTTTTTTTGCCGCAGCCGGTGGTCAAAAGCAAACAGATAAGCAGCACTCCGGCGAAGATCCATGTTCGGTTTTTCATTTCTTTCCCCTTATTTTGCTTTCACTTCGATCGTACCCGGCACACTCAGGCAAGTATCCGGCTGCTCGATATCCGTGCGATCCATGGAGCAGCGCAGTGAAATTTTCATGGATTTTACGGTCTCGGCAACGGTAACACCGCCGGGAACATCGGGATCCACCAACAGCAGGAAATAAACAGTCGACTCATTGCCGCCGGGGATTCCGATTTCATCGCCATCCATTGATTTTTCGGAAACCCAAACACCCTTTTGACCGTTTGCCTGCACCGTTGTGCCGTAAACGGTAAGATTCTCGGTATTATTGTTGTTGTCGACATTCACTGCCAACACATAACATTCCCACTTGGTGTTCTTTGCCAAATAGCGTTCCGTTACCGCATCGGCAAAACCGTAACCGGTCAGAGTCGCTTTATCGTTTTTGAACAGCTCTTCGTAATCGCCGCCGTCCTCCACCGAACCGAAAGTCGCTTTTACCTCTTTCAGTTGATCGGTGTCATCAGACAATGCAATATAATTTTTTGCAGAAAGCGTCTTGTATTCGCTCTCCTTCACCGTTGTTTCATCGTCTGCCGGTGTAACATAGTAGACCACTGAAATTTTCAAATCGGAAAGCGTTTCATAAATGGCGGGAATATCCAGCTTTTGATTATCTGCGATGAAAGACAGCATAAAATCGGTCGAGATGCTCCCTGCCGGCACGGATATTTCCCCGTTGATGGATCGGTCATTCAGCCAAATTCCATCGTGCTCTCCCTCTACCTGGATTTTCAGGAAGGTGTAACTGTTTTCCTCCCGGTTTTGAATACGGGTATCAATGGAATAGACCCCGTAACGGTCGGCATTTTTCAGAAAATCGTTTGCCTGTTCCTTGTTCATGCCGTAGCTTGCGGCATGAACATCGGTGAAACGATCCTTATGCTTGAGGAACGAGGCCTTCATACCGTCATCGTAACGAACTGTACTGAGTACCATATCCAACGGGTCTAATTTCTTTTTTAGCTTGAGCGGCTTACAGGAGGTAAAGCTGAACAGCATCAGCACCGCCAAAAGCAGTACCGCAATTTTTTTAGTCTTCATGATATTTCCGAACCTTTCTCTTGATACTTTGTCGGCTTCGTGCAATCGCCATGGTCTGCGCCGGAACATCCTCGGTAATCACCGAACCGGCCGCCGTGTAGGCATGATCACCGAGATTCACGGGTGACACCAGGCAGGTGTCGCACCCGATAAAGCAATCATCGCCGATGGTAGTACGGAACTTTTTCTTTCCGTCATAATTCGCCGTGGCACAGCCGCAGCCGAAGTTGACACCGCTGCCGACATCGCTGTCGCCGACATAAGTCAGATGACTGATTTTCGTGCCGCTGCCGATAACGGAATTTTTCACTTCCGTGTAGTTGCCTGCATGAACATCGTCACCGAGCCTGCTGCCGGCACGCAAATGAGAAAACGGACCGATCGAAGCTCTCGCTCCGACTTCGCTGCGTTCTGCCTGAGAAGCGTTGATCACGCTGTCATTTCCGATCGTGCAGTCCTCCAGCCGGGTATTCGGACCGATCACGCAGCCGGAACCGATCACCGTCCTGCCGAGCAGGATCGTATTCGGCAAAATCTGCGTATCCTGACCGATTTCGACCTCAGGCGTGATGATCACACCATCCGTGCACGGAATATCCACACCGGACACCATGAGCTTTTTCAGCACCTTTTTGCGTGCGATCTCGTTAAGCTCCATAAGCTGCCAGCGGTCGTTCGCACCGAGGATCACATCGCTGCTCGCCGCCGGGAACGCATCGGCGTTCTGCATACGGTTGAGCATGATTTCGATCGCATCGGTCAGATAGATCTCTTTTTTCGTGCGCCCCATGGCTTCAATTTCATCGAACGCCTCCAGTAAATCACGGCAGTTGAACCAGTAGGCACCCGAATTGACTTCGTTGATTTTCTTTTCCGCTTCGCTTGCGTCACGCTGCTCCACAATGCGTTCAAGCTTCCCCTGCGCATCGCGCACCATACGGCCGTAACCGGTCGGGTCAGTTACACAGGCAGAAATCACGGTTGCGGAATTGTTCGCTTCGGTGTGGAATTTCAGTGCCTGCGTGATCGTTTCGCTGTCCATCAGCGGCGCATCCCCGTTGAGCACCAAAACATGACCGCCCTCATGCGCCTGAATAAAATCCTTTGCCTGAATGACCGCATGACCCGTACCCAAACGCTGTGTCTGAAGCACCGTCTGAACCGATTCATCCAGATGGTTGCAAACCATTTCACTCAAGTGGCCGGTCACGGCGCAGACATCCTCCACGCCGGAATCACGCACCGCTGAGAGAACCCAATCGATCATCGGCTGAAACAGCACTTCGGCAAGCACCTTCGGCTTGCCCGATTTCATGCGGGTTCCTTCACCGGCAGCTAAAATGACTGCACAGTTTTTTTGCATCAAGCTCAACCTTTCTGTTCTGTTATTATGCCGCCGCCCACAACGGTTTCCCCGTCATAAAGCACCACCGACTGCCCCCCGGCAATCGCTCGCTGCGGCTCATCAAATTCTACGGTTATTTCATTTTCTGCTGTCTGGAACACGGTTGCCGCCGCTTCCCGCTGACTGTAGCGGGTTTTCGCCGTCACACGCAGCGACGCAGGAACGGATTCAACGGCGATCCAGTTTATATCACGGGCTTTGAGCGTTTTGGAAAAAAGCTCTTCACTCGACCCGAGATAAACACGGTTTTCCGCCACGGATTTGCGCACCACAAACAGCGGAGCCGGAGCGGAAATACCAAGCCCCTTGCGCTGCCCGATGGTGTAGCCGACAATGCCCTTGTGACGACCCAGGATCCTGCCGTCCGTGCCGACAAAATCACCCGGTGGAAACGACTGACCGGTAAATTCCTCCAGAAACCGGCAATAATCCGAATCCGGAATAAAGCAAATATCCTGACTGTCCGGCTTATCGGAGGATTCAAAGTCCTGTTCGGCGGCGATCTGACGCACCTGCGCCTTGCTTAATTCGCCCAACGGCAGCCGGGTTGCCGACAACTGCGCCTGCGAAAGCGACCACAGCACATAGCTCTGGTCTTTTTCACGGTGTTCTGCCCGCTGCAGCAGCACACGCCCCGAGGCAGCATCCCGTATTATTTTTGCATAATGGCCGGAAACGATTCCGTCACAGCCCTGCTTTTTTGCCTGATCAAACATGGCACCGAATTTTATCACACGGTTGCAGTAAACACAGGGGTTCGGTGTTTCGCCGTTCATGTAGCTTTCGCAAAAATAGCGCATGACGGTGTTTCGGAACTCCTGTGTCAGATCCAGCGTCTGATGCTCAAACCCGAGCCGGTGTGCCACTAAGGCGGCGTCCCGACTGTCCCGTTCATCGGCAGCATCGAAATTTTTCATGGTGATGCCGAGCAATTCAATGCCCCACTGAGAAGCGAGGAATGCCGCCACCGAGCTGTCAACACCGCCGCTCATCGCAACGGCAAGCTTTCGATTAGCTTCACTCATTTTTCTTTACTCAGCTTCGCACTTGAAATTTCAAAAGCAGGCGCAATAATGTCGTTGGGTGCCTCATCGATCAAATCATACATCAGCGGACTGAAAAACAAACTTTTTACCGTTTGGATCCGCTCGCTCGAAATCTCTTCCCGGTTGATCAAAAGCACAGCGGCGTTTTCTTTTGCCGCTGCGGAATCAATCGCTTCAATGGCAATGGAATATTTGTGCACCGAGTAACCGGCTGCCACAGCCGTTTGCGAATTCATCACGACCAGGTCGCTCTTCCACTCTTTATAACGGCTCGGCAATTCACTTTCCGGGTAACAGCTCAAAGCAAAGCTGCGGTCGTTTTTCTCAATATCGTCCAGCGTTGCGTCAAAGGTTTTTCCGTCTCTGAGCGTAATATAACCGGCGGCATCCAGCAGCATCAGCGCACGGGCAAGTCCGTCCGCCTCCTGCGGCAGGGCAATGCTTGCACCGTCCTTGATCTGTTCGGCTTTTTCAAAACCGCACAGAAAGATGCCGTAGGGATAATAGTAAGCCGAACCGAGGTTGAGAAGCGTTTCGGGGTGTTCCTTGTCGTATTGTGTAAAGTCACCCAGCGTTGTGCAGCAGGTGAAATCGACTTCGTTTTTTGCCAGTGCATCCAGTGTTTCTTCGTTCGTATCGTATTCCTTATAGGTCAGCTGAAAGCCTTTTTTCTCCAGGCGTGAAGTCATGTTGTCAAACACATCACGCTCCACCTGCGCACTGCTTTTGACAATGCCGATGCGCAGCGGCTGCAGCTCTTTCTTTTCACTTGCACATGAAACAAGTAAAAACAAAAAAGAGGTCGCCAAGAGCAAAGAAATGACCTTTTTCATTTTGCCATTCCGCCTTTCCGGTAATATCTGATATATTAGTATTATATTACCACACTCCTGCTGCGTTTTCAAGAAAAATCGTTCGGGGCTGCTTTGCTTTTATTATTCGCAAAATAGGCTTGAAATTTGCACCGTTTTTGCTATAATTGGAAAATGTAGAATTACTAAAGAAAGGAAATCATTATGAAAGCCAGCGAAAGTATCAACAACTACAATGCCAAGCTGCGTGAGTATGCCAACTATGCGGCACGGCAGGTCAAAGATGTCTGCAAAACCATCGGTCCCCGCCCCTCGGGCGAAGAAAACGAAAAAAAAGCGCAGGAGCGTTTTGCCGAGGAACTGAAAAAGTATTCCGACTCCGTCAGCATTGAACCGTTTGATCTGCATCCGAAAGCTTTTCTGGGTTGGGTGCCGATGTGCGCCGTGCTGATGATCCTGGGCAACCTTCTCTTCTTCTTTTTCGGCTTTTCCGTTGTGTCACTCGCCGTTTCCGCCCTGTGCCTGTTCTTTATTGTCACCGAATTTTTGTTTTACGGTGAAACGCTCGACCCGTTTTTCCCGAAGCGCACCTCGCGCAATGTGGTTGCCGTGCGCAAACCGAAGGGCGAAGTCAAAAAGCGTATCATCGTTTCCGGCCATGTCGATTCCTCTTATGAATGGCGTTTCACCTTTTTGGGCGGTCCGAAGCTGATCACCCTTGTCATCGGCGGCGCCGTAGCCGGCATTGTCGTTGCGCTTGTCGCCGAAATCTACTGTGTTGCCACCGGCAACCTGATGACTGCCCCCGACAACCTGTTTGTAACGATTTTCAAATGGATCATGCTGGTCTGGTGTGTTCTGTTCTTTGCCGCCATCTTCTTTTTGAATTATAAGCTCCCGGTCGAGGGTGCCAACGACAACCTCACCGGCTCGCTCGCCTCCATGGCAGTGATGAAATATCTGAGCGACAACGACATCCGCTTTGAGGATATGGAAGTGCGTGCCGTTCTCACCGGCAGCGAAGAAGCCGGACTGCGTGGTGCCAAGGCGTACGCCAAGGCGCACAAAAAAGAGTGTGAAGAAACCGAAACCGTCTATGTCGGTGTTGACACCCTGCGTGACTATGAATTTTATGCGATTTACAGCCGTGATATGACCTTCACCGTCAAGTCCGACCCGAGAGTGTGTGCGCTGCTCAAGCAGGCCTCGCTGAACGCCGGCATGGACTTGCCGTTCAAAAGCATTTTCCTCGGTGCGTCCGACGCCGCCGCCATCTGCAAAGCAGGCATCCCCGGCGCAACACTTGCCGCTATGGATCCGGCTCCCGCCCGCTATTACCACACCCGGCTGGACACCGGCGACAATCTCAACATCAAATCCATCGAAAGCGGTATCAATGTCCTGCTTGAATCTGTGTTCCTTTATGATGAGCAGGGCTTGACCGACACCTATCACGCATAACTCCATTCAGGAAATGTAAAAAAAGGGTTTACATTTCCGTTTGGCTGTGCTATAATGCCAGTCGTATGCTCCTGTTCTCGGTTCGGGGAGAAAACCGCCGAAGGCGTGCGGTGTTCACCTGCCCCTCTACTGGGTCAGCGAGTAAATAATAAATGAGGTGATACATCATGACCAGCGCAGAAAAAACCGCAATCATTGCCGAGTACGCAACCCACGAGGGTGACACCGGTTCCCCCGAAGTACAGATCGCCGTTCTCACCAAGAGAATCAACGACCTGACCGAGCACCTGAAGGTGCATCAGAAAGACCATCATTCCCGCCGTGGTCTTCTTAAAATGGTCGGTCACAGACGCAATCTGCTCGCTTACCTGCAGAAGAACGACATCGAGCGTTACCGTGCCATCATTGCGAAGCTCAACATCCGTAAATAAGTTTATCTTCAACGGGGCTGTCCTGAACCACTTTCAGAGCAGCCTCGTTCAATCCTATTAAAAAGCAAAATCAGGCAACACGGCTTTAGCGGTAAACAAAGGCTTTGAGCCGGGCTGAAAGCCTTTGTTTATTGCTAAAAGTCCGTTGCCGGAATTATAAAAAAGAAAGAGGTAACGACATGACTTTCAAAACATTTGAAGACTTCAAAACATTCAAAACCGAAATTGCCGGCAGACCGTTCGTCGTCGAAATCGGCAAAATGGCGGAGCTTGCAGGCGGCGCCTGCCTGGTTCGCTACGGTGAAACCAATGTGCTCTGCACCGCAACCATGGCGGCAAAGCCCCGTGAAGGCGTTGACTTTTTCCCGCTTTCCGTGGACTTTGAAGAAAAGCTCTATTCCGTCGGCCGTATCCCCGGCTCGTTCCAGCGTCGTGAGGGCAAGGCAAGCGAAAAAGCGACCCTTGCTTCCCGTGTGATCGACCGTCCGATTCGTCCCCTGTTCCCGAAGGACATGAGAAACGATGTCGGCGTTGTGGCAACGGTCATGTCCGTTGACCCCGACTGCTCCCCCGAAATCACCGCCATGCTCGGTGTTTCCATTGCTATCTCCATTTCCGAAATCCCGTGGGACGGTCCCATTGCCGGCTGCGTGGTCGGTCTTGTTGACGGCAAATATGTCATCAATCCGACCGCAGAAGAAAAAGAAAAATCCGAAATGTATGTGACCGTTGCTTCCACAGCGGATCTGGTCGCCATGATCGAGGCCGCCGCAAACGAAGTAAGCAACGACGATATGTATGACGGCATCATGTTCGCCCACGAAGAGAACAAAAAGATGGTTGAGTTCATCAACAACATCAAAGCCGAATGCGGAAAAACCAAAATCGAATTCCCGTCCAACGATCCGTCCCCCGAAATGTATGAGGACATCAAAGCCTTTGCCATTGAGGACATTCGTGCCGCACTGGACACCGATGACAAGCGCATCCGTGACGAACGGCTCAAGCCCATCTACGAAGCGGTTCACGCCAAGTACGATGAAATTTACGCCGAAGACATTGCCAAGATCGACGACTGCCTTTACAAGACTCAAAAATATGTCGTGCGCCGCTGGCTGCTCGATGACAACAAGCGTGTGGACGGCCGCGGTATCAACGACATCCGTCCGCTTGCCGCCGAAATCGACCTGCTCGACCGTGTTCACGGCTCCGGTATGTTCACCAGAGGTCAGACCCAGGTTCTGACCGTGACCACCCTCGGCTCCATGAACGATGCGCAGCTCCTTGACGGCATCGACAGCGAAGAGAGCAAGCGTTATATGCACCACTACAACTTCCCGTCCTACTCGGTCGGTGAAACCAAACCCTCCAGAGGTCCCGGCCGCCGTGAGATCGGCCACGGTGCTCTCGCCGAAAAGGCTTTGCTTCCCGTGATTCCGTCCGTTGAGGAATTCCCCTATGCCATCCGTCTGGTTTCCGAGGTTCTCTCCTCCAACGGTTCCACCTCGCAGGCTTCCATCTGCGGCTCCACGCTTTCCCTTATGGCAGCCGGTGTTCCGATCAAAGCACCCGTTGCCGGCATCTCCTGCGGCCTTGTTACCGAGGGTGACCGCTTCATGACCATGGTCGATATTCAGGGGCTTGAAGACTTCTTCGGTGACATGGACTTTAAGGTCGGCGGCACCAAGAAAGGCATTACCGCCATTCAGATGGATCTGAAGGTACACGGTCTGACTCCCGCTATCATCCGTGAGGCTCTCGACAAAACCTACAAAGCAAGATGTGAAATTCTTGACGAAGTCATGCTGCCCTGCATCGCAGAACCCCGCAAGCAGCTGAGCAAATATGCGCCCAAGATGGTCACCACCAAGGTGCCGGTCGACAAAATCAGCGAAGTCATCGGCAAACAGGGCAAGGTCATTCAGAAAATCTGTGCAGAATGTAACTGTAAAGTCGATGTGGAAGAAGACGGCTCCGTCTTTATCTGCGCCATTGATCAGGAGGATGCCGAGCGTGCATTGCTCAT
Source organism: Acutalibacteraceae bacterium (assembly GCA_045642685.1). Taxonomy (GTDB): domain Bacteria; phylum Bacillota; class Clostridia; order Oscillospirales; family Acutalibacteraceae; genus UBA8612. The sequence continues at coordinate 9,168 of JAZUJI010000165.1, forward strand.
GGTCAACACCATTGCAAACGATCCCGAACCCGGCACATTCTACAACGGCGTTGTTACCCGTATCATGGACTTCGGCGCATTTGTCGAGATCGCTCCCGGTAAAGAGGGTCTGGTGCACATCAGCCGCCTGGATATCCGCCGCACCGAAAAGGTCGAGGATGTTGTCGCAGTCGGCGATGAGGTCATTGTCAAGGTGCTTGAAATTGACGAACAGGGCCGCCTGAACCTTTCCAGAAGAGATGCACTCATTGAAATTGAGGGCAAGGTTCCGGAAAACACGATTTCCGACGCTCCCCGTCGTCCCGCTCCCCGCAGAGATTTTAACCGCGGCGGCCGCCGTGACAACCGTGACCGCAGAAATCACGACTGATCAAAAGCATATTTCAAAAAGCAGATGTTTTCGGGCATCTGCTTTTTATTGTTTGTCTTGACAAAATTCAATCATTCACATTATACTAATAGCAAAAAAGAAAGGGATGAAGCCATGCAAAAGGTCAGCCGAAACGGCAACATTGAGCTGCTGCGCTTTTGTTTTTGTATTCTGATCGTTCTGCACCACTTCAGCAGCGACGTATTTAACGGAGCGTACTTTACTGCCGGTTATCTCGGCGTTGAGTTTTTCTTTATGGTTACGGGTATCTTTCTCGGCAAAAAGCTGAAAAAAGACAAGGAGCTTCACCGCACGGAATCCTTCGGCATCGCCGCCAAAGAAGGTTTAGGCTATGTCCGGAAAAGGATCTGCGGCATTTATCCCTACTTCTTTGTCGCTACACTCATCGGGTTTGTTGTGCGTATTTTTCTCGGAATAAACACAATTCGTGACTTTCCTTCACTGGGCGGTGACTTTCTCTTTTTACAGAATCTCGGTTTTGACAACCTTTCGTGTATCGGTACCCTTTGGTACCTCTCCGCTTTGTTTGCCGCCCTGCTTTTCCTCTACCCGTTTGCACGCAGGTATTATGACGCATTCACGCACTTTTTCGCCGTTCTGTTTCCCGTTTTCTATATCGGCATCATTGTAAAAAACTTTTCGGATCTCGGTATAATTACTAATAATATATATGGCATTTTCAACATAGGTATTCTGCGTGCCGTCGCCATGATCTCCGTCGGTTTTCTCATCAATGAAGCTGCCGAAAAAATCAAATCACTTCCCGATACAAAAAAGAACCGCATTCTCTTCACCGTCGGCGAAGTTTTGCTGTACTTATTATGCTTTACCTATATCGTTTTTGCTTCCCGCTGCAAGAATGACTATCTCTGCTTACTTGTTATGATCGCCGCACTGATTCTTACCCTCAGCGAAAAGAGTTTGCTGTTCGGTAAACTTAACAACAAACTCTTCATGTTCTTAGGCAAATCCAGCATGATTATTTTCATGTGCCATTATTTCTGGGTCAATAACATTTCGTCTTTTTCAAAGCATTTGCCGTCTGCCGTTCCGCAGGGAAAAGCAACCGACATCGTTCTCGGCTTTGCTCTTACCTTTGTGACAAGTGTGATCGTTTATTTCAGCGGCAAGCTGCTGAGGTTCCTGTTCCGCAAAGTGAGCAATTGCATTATGACAGAACCGAAAGCCACCGAACAAGCCTAACAAAAGCACAAAACAGCCCGGACGAAAATGCCCGGGCTGTTTTCATTTCAATAGGATTCAATCGTTGAAGCTGCGGTAACCGACGGTCTTGTTGAGCAAATCGTTGATGCCTTTGAGCACCTTGCCCAGAATCGCCAGCGCTTTGCTGTCTTCTTCCTCGGGTTCACGCAAGCCCATATCACAAAGCACGGCATAATATTCGTCACTCACCTGCTCATACTCGCCTGCCTTGACAACCGTGTTATTCAGCACATTGAGTGCCTTGGCGCGTACATCATCGTAACGCTTGAGCTGCTCGGCAGAAAAGTCGGAACGAACCATATGCTCATCGTAATAGGTAATATCGGAAGCCAACCGCTCACCCTCACGGCCGATGTTAAACTGCGGGAAGTTCGGGTCGGAATAAACCGAGGTAATGCGGTGGTCAACCATCAGAGCCGTTGCCAGCGTCATAATAACATCGTTATGACCCGTGCTTTCGTGATCCTGATTGTAGAAGAAGAAGGTCTGATCCGGCAGCAAAGCGGTCGAAGCATCTACCTCACGATCAGGTGAAATGTGGTTGTGATGCTCGGGGTCGGAACAGTTATTTGTGCCGATCTTGTTGACGAATTTCGGCTGATAATTATCCGGCAGGGTCTTGCCCTTCGGCACGGAATAAACACCCATGCCGGTGGATTCGATTTGAATGATTCCGTCTGCATTCACCTTGTCAAAGCTGTCAACAAAGCAGTAGAGCGGATAGCTGTAGTTGACCACATCGAATACGCCGACACCGGCTTTGACCATTTTTTCGATATTGGCGTTGGAGTGGAGCTGCGCCTGATAATAAAGATCGGTCTGACGGCGGATCTCGGCGTGTTCTTCTCCGACAAGCCACATATTGCGGCAGGTGAGGTAATCTTCGCTCGGCACCAATGCCCACATATTCGTGCAGTTTGCAAACACGCCTGCCATCATGCCGTTGATCACCTTATCCAGGAAGGTGTGCAGCACCGTGTTGGGAATCAGACGGAGAACAATGTTGATCAGGTTGCCCACAACTTCATCCTCGCAAAGTGCCGGCATCATGGTTTCATACAGCATCTTGCCCGAATCAGCCAGATTCTTCTTGTAAACATCGCCGATGATATTGGAGCCGTTGAGTGCCGGAATGATGTAGATCACACGGTCAAGGCTGCTGATAACATCGGGGTGGTATTCGACCAGACCGTTTGCGATCGTGCCGCCCAGACTGATGGGTACCAGATTGACCTTGTCGTGACCGGTTTCTTTTTTCACCTGCTCAATGAAATCATACAATTCGTTGTAGATGTCGATATTGTTGCCGAATGAATTGTAGGCGAAGTAATACAGATGATCCTTGCCGACCTGTTCCGCATAATTTTGAATCGGAACATTTTTGAAAATGTACTTACATTCTTTTTCGTTGCAGCGTGCAATACTGTAGGGGTATTTGACGGTCTGCACATTGAAAACCTGCTTGCCGTTATCATCGTAGCGGTTCCATTTGAACAGCTCGGCAACGACCTTTTCCGCCGTATCCGTGAAGCCCAGATCACGCTGGCAGATGAGCATACGAAGCAGCGGGAACAGCAAATGCTTGACCGCATAGCCGACATCGACATAAAGCGGCCAGCCGGTAATTTCTTCGCCCTTGGAATCTTT
>JAZUJI010000166.1:0-21631 GCA_045642685.1 Acutalibacteraceae bacterium
GCTTGGCGAATTGAAAACCGCTGTGTTTACGATCGAAACCCTTGTGGACGGCGTTCAGGCTCAGCCCGACGGCTATGTAACGGTCAAAGTTCCCGTTCCGGACGGCTTTGATGCGGCAAAGTGCAGACTCTATTACATCAACGCCGCAACCGATACCGCCGAAATCGTTCCCTCGACCATTGAAAACGGTTATATCGTGTTCCGAACCAACCATTTCAGCGACTGGGCGATCGTGGAAGCCAAAGGCTCTGTCAAAGCGGTCACGCTCGGCAACGCTTCCGTTCAATTCAAATCCTCTGCCGCTCTTACTCCGCAGATCACGGTGGATGAGGGCGTCAGCTATACAGTCAAATACACCTCCTCCAATCCGGGTGTTGTCACCGTGGATGAAAACAGCGGCAAGGTTTACGGCGCAAAGCGAGGCAGTGCGGTGATCACCTGCACCGTCACCGACGAATACGGCACGACTGTTCAGGGCACCTGCACCGTTACGGTCAATTACACATGGTGGCAGTGGATCATCAAGATCGTCCTTTTCGGCTTTATTTGGTACCGTTAAAAGGCAATAACATCGCCCCGGATATAAGGCAAACGCCCTGTATCCGGGGTGTTCCCTTTGTGCCCGCCGCCTGAAGATTACAAGAGCAAAGCCGCTTTTCAGTTCCCGAAATCAAACGGTTTGTGTATGAATGATAACGGATTGTTAAATTTTTTCAATCTTCTTGACATTATGCTGTGGGTACGCTATACTTAAACCACAAATTATCACATGGGAGGATATTATTACAATGGATTGCATTAAAAAGATTTTTAAGATTATCGGCATTCTCGCTGCGATCGCCGGCGTTATCGCAGGTATCTGCCTTGCTGTTAAGAAGATTAAGGAAAAGAAGGACACTTGCGCCAATGAGGACGAGTGCTATGTTTCCTGCTCTTGCTGTGACGCAAAGGCATAAGCTTATTTGATTCACGGGGCAGACGGCTTGCGGGTCGTCTGCTTTTTGTTATTATGTATAAAAATCATATCTTTTTTTTGTCAGAGTAGTGTTTAAGTTTCGGTTGAAAAAAACAGCCGTTCATGGTAAAATTAAGCAAGATTTATCTGAGGAGTTGATTTTATGAGCCTGCCTGTTGCACTTCAGCTTTACACCGTGCGTGATGAGATGGAAGCCGATTTTGCCGGAACCCTGCAAAAAGTCAAAGCGTTCGGCTATGACGGGGTCGAATTTGCCGGTCTGTTCGGTAAGTCTGCCGACGAAGTCAAAATGCTCTGCGAAAAAAACGGTCTTGTGCCGATTTCCGCTCATGTTCCGCTGGATGATATGGTTGCTGACCCCGACGGCGTGCTGTCGGTTTATGCGCAAATCGGCTGCAAATATGTTGCCGTGCCTTACCTGACCGAGGATCGCCGCCCCGGCACGGATGGTTGGGAAAAGACGATTGCCGATATCCGCCTTGTCTGCGAAAAGGCAAAAGCACTCGGCATGACGATGCTCTACCATAACCACGACTTCGAGTTTGTTAAAATCGACGGAACATATGCGCTCGATATTCTCTATGATACCGTTCCGTCCGATTTGCTTCAGACTGAGCTGGATACCTGCTGGGTGAATGTCGGCGGTGAAGATCCTGCCGAATATATTAAAAAGTATGCCGGTCGTGCTCCGGTCGTTCACCTGAAAGATTTTGTCAAAAAAGGTCAGGGCGGCAAGCTTTATGAGCTCATCGGCATTGAGGATGATGCCGACACCGCCGAAGAAGATGCTTTCAGCTTTGCCCCCGTGGGCAGCGGTATGCAGGATATGCCGTCCATTCTGAAGGCCTCGGAGGAATCCGGTGCGCTTTGGGTGGTCGTGGAACAGGATCGCCCCGCCAAAACGCAAACACCGCTTGAATCCGCTGAATTGAGCCGAAACTACCTGAAAAACCAGGGTTGGTAAAATATTAACGAAAGGTGTAGATAATCATGGCAAATATTCTTGACAAATTCAAAGAAGATCAGTCGGTCGAAACCGATTACAGCAAAAATAAAAAGATCCGTGTCGGTATCATCGGCACCGGCTGGATCGCAGAAGCTCATGTATCCGCTTACAAAAAATGCCCCGATGTTGAAATCGTCGCCTGTGCGGATCTTGTCCCCGGCAAAGCGGAGAAATTCTGTGCGGACAACGGGCTTGATGTCAACAGCATCCGTTTTTACCCGAGCCACAAGGAACTGCTTGACACCGAGGAGCTTGATTGCGTCAGCGTTTGCACCTATAACATGACACACGCCGAATGTACGATCTATGCGTTGAATAAAGGCGTCAATGTGCTGCTTGAAAAGCCCATGTGCGTGACCCTTGATGAAGCAATCGAGATCCGCAAGGCGGAAAAGGCGAGCGGCAAGGTGTTGTCCATCGGCTTTCAGCCTCGTTTTGACCCGAATATGCAGATGGTCAAAAAGATCGTTGAATCCGGCGAACTTGGCGAGATTTATTATATCCAGACCGGCGGCGGCCGCAGAAGAGGCATCCCGGCTCCGTTCGGCTCCTCGTTCCTCCAGAAAGATACCGCAGGCATCGGTGCACTCGGTGACATCGGCTGCTATTCACTTGATATGGTTCTGAATGCGATCGGTTATCCGAAGCCTCTGACCGTTACCGGCTTCAAGTCCGATTTCTTCGGTAAGAGCACCAAGCACTCCAATGTGCCCCAGTATGCGGATGTGTTCGGTGTGGATGATTTTGCCGCTGCCTTTGTTCGCTTAGAGGGCGGTATCATTCTTGACTTCCGTATCGCCTGGGCGATGCACCTCGACACACCCGGTGACACCATCATTCTCGGTAAAGAAGGCGGTCTGCGGATTCCCTCCACCGAATGTTGGAACGGCTCCATCGGCGGTCCGATGACCATTTATCACGATGTTGCCGGTAAGCAGGTCGAAACCATTATTCCCGAAATCGAGAGCGATAACGACAACTTCTATCTCAAGATCCGTTCTTTCCTGGATGCTTCCGTCAACGGCGGCGAGCCTCCCGTACCGGCAAGCCAGATCATCTATAATCAGGCGATTATTGACGGTATTGCCCGTTCCTCTGAGCTTGGCAAAGAAATCGAAATCGTAATTCCCGAAATCTGATCATGTTTCCCGGCGCACTCATTACGGGTACGCCGGGGTTGTACCTTTTGCAGATGATGTATTTATCTGCGAAAGGTACAATCCTGTTTTTTTTAGCGGTTAAAGCGAGGAATGAACTGTGAAATATGCACTTATCGGCTGCGGCCGGGTTTCCCCTAACCATATAACAGCGGCACTGCAAAATCATTTGGAGATCGTGGCGTTGTGTGACATTGACCCGATGGCGATTGCCCGACTGAAAAAAAGTTTCCCCGAGTTGGAACCCATCAAAGAATACGGCGATTACCGGGAAATGCTCCGTGAGGTGAAGCCGGAGCTTGTCGCAGTTGCCACTGTCAGCGGTACCCATGCAAAAATCGCCGTGGACTGTATTTGTGCCGGTTGTCATGTGATTATTGAAAAGCCGATCGCACTGTCGCTGGAAGATGCTGATTGGATTCTGTCCGAAGCCCGAAAAGCGAATGTCAAGGTGTGCGCCAACCATCAGAATCGCTTCAATCCGTCGATTCAGAAAATCCGTCAGGCGGTCGAGCAGGGGCGGTTCGGCAGAATGTATCACGCCACCACGCAAATTCGCTGGTGCCGAGAAAAGGCCTATTACGATCAGGCACCGTGGCGGGGAACCTGGGAGCAGGACGGCGGCTGTCTGATGAACCAGTGTATTCACAACATTGATTTGCTTAACTGGATGCTCGGGGAAGAACCTGTTTCGGTGACGGCGGTTACCGATAACCTCGGTCACTGTTATATCGCCGGTGAAGATATCGGTCTGGCGATCGTAAAATACAAAAACGGTGCTTACGGCACGGTCGAGGGAACCGTTAATGTCTTCGGCGGCAACTTAGAAGAAGCTTTGTGCCTGTTCGGTGAAAAGGGTGCCGTAAAAACAGATGGTGCGCTCAACGATGTGGTCGAAGCGTGGCGTTTTTCCGATTCGGCGGACGGTGAAGAAGAACAGGTGAAAAAGCAGTTTTCCCGTGCGGCGGAGCATATTTACGGCTGCGGACATACGCCGCTTTATGCAGATATGATCGATGCGATCATCAGCGACCGCAAGCCGTATGTGGACGGAAATGCCGGCAGAAATGCGCTGGAATTGGTGCTTGCCATCTGCAAAGCTTCCTATGAAAAAAGAACGGTTTCTTTACCGCTTGAAAAGGCTTCGACCCTTGATTTTATCGGAATGTTTGAGAAAAAGTGAGGAGGAAAAACGATGCCCTTTATTCAAACAAAAACCAATGTGAAAATTTCCGCCGAGCAGGAAAAACTGCTCAAAGAAAAGTTCGGAAAGGATATTGAATGTTTGCCCGGGAAAACCGAACGCTGGCTGATGCTCGATTTTGAAGAAAACTGCCGTATGTGGTTTGGCGGCAGCGATGCGCCCTGCGCCATGCTGGAGGTAAAGCTTTTCGGCAAAGCGCAGGAGAGCAGCTATGAAAAGCTGACCGCCGCCCTGACCGGGGATGTTGCGGAGGTTCTCGGTATTTCAGGCGATCGCACCTATGTCAAATATGAAGAAATTGACCATTGGGGCTGGAACGGAACCGATTTTTAACGGGGAGAGCAGTATGATTTGGTTTGTGATTCTTATAGCGGTATTGCTGATTCTCTTTGCCGTGCTTACCATGGTCGGTGTGAAGCTTTCCGTAAAAAGACCTAAGTCCGATGAGGTCAATATTGAAAAGCTGAGTGAACGGCATAAGCTTCGTTACAAAATCCGGCAGAGAAATAACCAATATCTGTACGACAAAAATCCGGAGGACATTTCGCTGGAAGACCGTTTCGGCAACACCCTGCGTGCGTGGTTTGTGCCCGGGCGTGAAGCAAAAAAGTTTGTCATCTGTGTTCACGGCTATAAGTGCAACGGTCCCGATGAATTCAGCCATATGTTCCCATTTTATAACGAAAAACTCGGCTTCAACTACCTGCTGCCTGACCATGCCGCTCACGGCAGAAGCACCGGCAAATACATCGGGTTCGGAGCCTATGAAGCTGAAAATGTTCTGCTTTGGGTAAAGTATCTGACGGAACGCTTCGGCAGCGATATTGAAGTGATCCTGCACGGCATTTCCATGGGTGCTGCAACGGTGATGCTCTGCAATGAGAGCGATCCGCCGGAGCAGGTGAAGGCTGTTATTGAAGACTGCGGCTACACCTGCGCTTATGACATTATCAACAATACAACCAAGCGCATGATCGGTTTTTCCTTCCCGCCGCTGACATGGTGCGTGAATTTGTTCTGCCGCACCTGTTTGGGTTTTGACTTGCGCACGGCGAATTGCCTGAAGCGTATGCCGCAGGCGAAAAAGCCGATGCTTTTTATTCACGGCACGAACGACCCGACGGTTCCTTTTGAAATGGGGCAAAAGCTTTACAGTGCTTGCACCGTGCCGAAGGACTGTATGTGGGTCAAGGATGCGATTCATGCGTACAGCTATTACGATGCCAAGAATGAATATGAGGAAAAGGTCGTTTCGTTCCTGAAACGCTTTATGTCTGTTGAGAAAAAAGACGATTGAGTTTTCGAGGTGAAAAATATGTCTGTCTATCTCGGCATTGAAGGCGGAAAGGTGCAGACCACCGCTATTGCCGCCAACGAAAAAGGGAAGATCCTTGCCAAAGTTGTAGGTGAATGTATTGATTTTAATTTAATTCCGCTCGCCAAAGCCAGAAAGAACCTGAAAACCGTTCTGGATGAAATGACGGAAAAAATCGGTGATCAGTCGCTGTCGGCAGCCGCAATCGGGCTGACTTCTTTGACCGGAACAGCCGGGAAGCGTGATACAGTTGCTTTATGCAACGGAATTATTGACTGTGAACGCATTTTGATTGACCGTGATTTGTTTATTGCCATGCAGAGTATTCATCAGCCCGGTGCAAGGGCGGTCGTTATCAGCGGTATTGGTTCATCCGTTGCCGCCGAGGATGAAAACGGCAAGCGCACCTCGTTCGGCAGCTGGGGTCATTTGCTGGGTGATGAGGGCGGCGGTTATCAGATTTCTCTATCGGCGATTCGTTATGCTGTCCGTTCGGCGCAGGGCATAGAGCCGCCGACGGAGCTTGTGCAGGAAATTTTTGATTATTTTGAAGTCAGTGATTTCCGTGAACTGAAGACTTTGCTTGAAAAAGAAGGAGAAGACCCAAAGCGGATTTCTGATTTCGCCGGTCATGTTTTCCGCTGTGCCAACCACGGTGATGAAGGCTCGATTTGTATTGTCGAGTCACAGGCCATGCTCTTGGCGGAAACCGTAAAAATGCTGCTGCGTGATTTGCCGGCTGACACAACGGTCGGTCTTTGGGGCGGTATTTTCCGTTATAACCGTTTGTTTCGCAACGAGTTTTCCATGCGTTTGCTGGAACAAAGCGATGATTATCAGATTCAAATGCTTGATTATCCGCCGGAATGTGGTGCGCTGTTTGCGGCGTACAAGCTTTGCGATGTTGTGATCACCGATGAAATCATTAAAAACACGGATGTCTACCGTGGTATGCGTGTTTGAATATTAAGGCAACACCGCACAAAAATCTTTTGACTTGCGTCAGCAAGCCTGCAATCTTTTTGTACAGACCGACGAAAAAATCTTGCTTCGCAATCCGCACACCCCAATTATGCGCTATTGCATGAAAGTAAAAATAAGGAGTAGAAAATGGGTCAGAATATTTCACAAAAACAAATAAATCGTGTTTATTGGCTGAGCTGGATCGCTTACTGCTGTTCCTACTTCGGCCGTTACAATTTTTCTGCTGTCATTGCCGATATTGTCAATCAGGGTCTTTATACCAAGGCGCAGTTGGGAATCGTAGGGACGGTGTTCTTCGTTGTTTACGGCAGCGGGCAGCTTATCAACGGCATTTTGAGCGATCGTTTTTCACCGTATAAAATGATTTTCTGCGGTATATTTGTGTCTTCTCTTGCTAATTTGTCCATGTGTTTTGCACCGAATCTGGTGACGATGTGCATTGTTTGGGGCATTAACGGTTTCGCTCAGTCTATGCTGTGGGCACCAATCATTTACATTGTGTCCAACACGATGCATGGTGATCATTTGAAAAAAGCACAGGCTCGTTTGGCAGGTATGCTTCCGGTCGGTACGCTGTCTGCCTATGCGGTCACAACACTGGTCATCAAAATACTTTCCTGGAAATATGTGTTTGTTATTGCTGCGGTTGTTTTAATGCTGATCAGCATTGTTTGGGCGGTAAACGCACTGTCGCTCGGGCAGGATAACCGCAGGATCGTTCCGTTGAACCGGCAAAGCGGCAGTACGGCAGAAAAAAAGAGCTTTGCGCAGATTGTCGCCGCTTCGGGCTTTTTCCTCTTGATCATTCCGGTTATTCTCCATGCCATGCTTAAAGACGGTGTCATGACCTGGGTTCCGACCATGATTATGGAGCTGTTCCGTGTGCCGCCGTTTTTTTCCACAATGCTGACTTTGGTTTTGCCGATTTTGAATTTTTTCGGTGCAATCGTTGTAAATGTTATTTTCAACCGGGGCAAAACAAGCGAAGTGAGAATTGCGTGTTACTTTTTTGCTTTCACACTGATACCGGTTATCGCATTGCTGTTTATCAGGCATTTCACACCGATCGTTTGTGTACTGTTTTTGTCGTTGATTACATCTTCCATGTGCGGACTCAACCATATTTTTACTACCCTCATTCCTGTCAGCTTTGCCCGAGAGGGCAGGTCGGCAACGATGGCAGGGCTTTTGGATTGTATCGCTTACGCAGGCAGCGCAATTTCCACATACAGCTTCGGAAAAATTGCAGAAAACCTCGGCTGGGATAAAATGATTCTCTTTTGGCTTGGATTTGTCGTTGTTGCGCTTGCGTTCTGTTTGCTTCTTGTCAGAAAGTGGGAAAAATACCGCAGCCGTACTTGAACCGATTCAGAGGTGTGCTTCATGTCAAATTCTTTTTTCAATGCCGTTTTAGCTGAAACTGACCCGATGTATGATGCTGCCGTCATTACGGAGGAAGGAACGCAGTATTGGAAAAACGATTCCTGCAATAACTGCAATAACAGCCATTCGGTCACAAAGTTTTTCTTTGCGTCGGCAGTCGGCATCCTGGAAATGCAGGGCAGACTGAGCCGATACGACAAAGTTACTTCTTTCTTTTCGCCGGATGAATTGCCCGACGGCTATGACAAAAAATGGGATCTTGTCACAGTCGAAGATACTCTGCGCCACAAAACCGGTATTAACACCGACCCGTACTGTGTCGATGAGGATAAGGATCGGGAGAACATCGGTGATGACTTTCTGAAATATGTTTTTTCGTTAAAAATCGAAGAAAAAACCGGCGAATTTCGCCGCTATTCCGATGAGGCATTTTACCTGATTGCCAACATTATCACGAAAGCTTCCGGCAAAAATGCCGAACAGTATCTGAACGAAAACATCTTTCTGCCGCTCGGGTTCCGTCAATGGGCGATGGCAAAATGCCCGAAGGGCATCCCGATTGCCGGCGGCGGATTTTATGCAAGAGCCGACGACATAGCCAAACTCGGCTATGTTTACGCCTGTCACGGTATGTATGAAAACCGGCGAATCCTTTCCGATGAATGGATTCATGATGCCATGCAAAACGATTATGCCTGCACGCAGTTCCGTGACACCGATGTCTATGTAAAAACCGGCGCCAAGGGGCAGATGGTCGCTTTTTCGCAGCAGCGGAAAGCATCGGTCGCCTGGCACGGCTATTCCAATCAGGGCAATGACCGAAACGATCGTCTGTTGGAGGCATTTGTCCGTTATCTGGATGAAATAAACGGATCGACACATGATACAAGTGAGAGGAGATAATACATGGAAGATTTTGTGAAAGAGCAAATCAAATACGGTGTAAAATCGCTGCCTTATCATCTGATTAAATCTGCTTTTATTCCGGATTCATCGGCGGAAACCATAAAAATGCGTCGTAATGAGTTTATTTGCGGCGTTTGTCACCCCGGTGATGATATCGAAATGATCAAGGGTGCAAATCTCGGCTGGGTTCGTGTTGACATTCCGTTCCCGTTTGAGAAAAACGGTGAAGAGCGGGAACAATACCGTCACTTCAAGGAGAAAATGAAGCGGTATGTTGATGCCGGAATAAAGGTAATGGCGATTACGCCGTATCATGATTCTTACACGGAAAACGGCATTGTGATCGATTCGCCCGAGGGCGAAAAACAGATTCGTGAAATTGCATTTTTCCTGCTGAATGATTTGCGTGAGCTGGTCAGCGGCTACCAGATCACAAACGAAATGGGGATTCCCCGTTTTACCGTACCACTCACCATTAAGCAGGCGGCTCGTTTTATCGGGATCCAGTTGGAAGCGATGTATCCGCACCGCGGTGATACCATTATCGGCTATAATTCTGCCGGACCGCAGCCGGATTTACAGCATTACATGAAGCCCTATTTCAAATATTGTGATTATGTCGGCTTTGATTTATATATGGGTTGCTTTTTTACAATGCCCGGCTTTATGTTTGTGTTCGATCTGATAATCAAATATCTGTGGTCCTGCACCGGCCGGCCGATCCTGCTGCAGGAATTCGGCTACATCAGCGATGGCGCACCGAAGACAAAGAAAGAAAAACGGGAGATCCTCCGTGGATACGGCTTCGGCAGCCAAAGCGAAGCGATGAAAAACATTGCCGCTTTTGTTGATCATCTGCCCGACTATATGAACAAACACATCAAACGGGTCTGTCAGAACAACGAGAGCAAATACCTTGATTTTGTGTTTCGGGGCGACTACAAGAATCATATCTATCGGGAGCTTCCCCGGATCACGAAAATTCCCGGTTATCCGCATACGCCGAAGGGACAGGCAGATTTTTACCGTGATATCATGAAACGCCTTTATGACCAAAAGTGTCTGATCGGTGCCATGATTTACTGCTGGAAGGATAGCGATATGTGCTATGTTTGCGGTCAGGATGACTGCCCGACCGAAACTCGTTGGGGACTGGTGGATATGCAGGAAAAGCCGAAGCCGTCTTATTACGCAGTTCGGGATGCTCTTGCCGAGATTCGGAAGAAATAGTTTTATTGAACGCCGAATAATGGTATTCTTTGATAGCAAGATATACACAGGAGGAAGCTATGTATGGCTTTTTTTAGAAAAACACTTATTGCTAAAGCGGTCATTGCGCTGATGGCAGCGCTTTTGTCGATCAACCTGAGTTGTAATTCAATAATTATCAGCAAGAATTACGGCGATATCGACCCCGGTAAGTACAAAAATGTGATTTTGTTCATCGGTGACGGTATGGGCTACAACAGCCTTGCTTATACGGAAAAGACATACGGCACAACGCTTGATATGCTCACCAAAACGCCGATCCATGCCTTTTCTGAAACCCGTTCTTCGTCTAATGCTGTAACGGACAGTGCGGCAGGCGGTACGGCTCTGGCTTGTGCCACCCGTACAACGAACGGAGCCATAGGTGTTTTCCCGCAGGATCAGTTTTCACTTGCATATGTGCCGATGAATCTTTGTGAATTGGCAAAGAGTTACGGCCGTATGGCAGGTGTTGTGACCACCGATAAAAACTCGGGCGCAACGCCGGCTGCCTTTTCCGCTCATACCGACAGCCGCAGCAACGGGGAGGAGATCAGCCGCCAGCAGATCGAAGAATCAAACCTTGATTTGATTTGGAGTTCGTCAAGCGGCTATGTCAGCGAAAGCTATGCGACGGAGAACGGCTGGAAATATGTAGATTCCATGGCGGATTTTACAGCTCTCGAAGAAGGACAGCGTTCATTTGCTCAGTTTGCCGGTGATCTCTGGAGACCGCAGACCGGTGCGGATTCTCCGACACTTTCTGCTATGACTGCTAAAGCGATTGATATGCTGGATGATGACCCGGACGGATTCTTCCTTATGGTCGAGGGTGCACATATCGACAAGAATTCCCACAATAAAGATGGCGCAAATATGACCATTGCCGCTTACGAGTTTAATGCCGCCATCAAGCTTGCCTTTGATTATGCCGACCGAGTCGGCAACACCCTGATCGTTATTACCGCCGACCATGAAACCGGCGGAATCAAGCAGAACGGTGACGGGGAATTTTACTACACCACCGGCAGTCATACCGCCACGGATGTTCCGCTTTTGGTTTACGGCAGCCGAACCTTTGTCAAGGACGGCGAAGCTATTAAGAACAAGGAAGTCAGCAGAAGACTTTCTCTTGCCATGGGCGCAAAACCGGGCGATTTTCCCTGTGCAGTCAAAATCGCCGACTGATTATGAAGCAAAGGACTTGGAAACATGACTGAGATTATTAAAGCCGAACAGGCACAGGAATTTGATGCTTTTGTTGCGTCACACCCGAAAGGACATTTTATGCAGCAAAGTGCCTGGTCAAAGGTGAAAAACAACTGGATGTGGCGCGGCATCATCTGCCGGAATGAGCAAAAGGAAATTGTGGCGACGATGGCGGTTTTGATTCGCCGTTTGCCGGGCGGTGTACCGTTCAGTATGCTGTATTCGCCCCGTGGACCCGTCTGCGATTTGCATGACAAAGCTGTTTTCAATGAGCTGATGGATGCAGCCGGAAAGCTGGCAAAGGAGTTTTCTGCCTATTTGCTTCAGATTGATACCGATACGCTTGTCGATGATACGGAATACGAAAAAATCGCCTTGGATTACGGCTTCACGGCAGGAGCCAGAACCAAAAACTTTGAGGGGATCCAGCCCCGTTTTGTGATCCGTATGGGTATTGACGGCATGACGGAGGATGAGGTTTTTGCTTCGTTCCATTCCAAAACCCGTTACAATGTCCGTGTTGCAAAGAAGAATAATGTTGAGGTCATTATTAAGGGTGCAGAGGCAGCGGAGGAATTTCACAAGATCATGATCGAAACCGGCTCCCGGGATAACTTCACCATCCGGCCGACGGATTATTTCCGCCGTATGGTAGAAGTCTACGGTGAAAATGCACGCATTTATATGGCTTACCATGACGGGCAGGCAATCGCCGGTACACTTGCCCTGCATTGCGGGGACAAGGTCTGGTATCTGTACGGTGCTTCCTCGAATGAGCAGCGCAACAAAATGCCGAACTATCTGCTCCAGTGGGAAATGATTCGCTGGGCAGTCGAAAACGGCTGCCGCCTTTACGATTTCCGGGGCATTTCCGGTGATTTGGATGAAAACAATCCGCTGTACGGTCTTTACCGTTTCAAAAAAGGTTTTTGCCCGGAGATCACGGAGTTTATCGGTGACTTTTACTATGTTTATAAGCCCGCTGTTTACAAGGCGGTCAATTTTGCACAGAAGATGCGCAAAAAAATCAGAAAGGGTCATTGATTCCGTATGAGGTATGTCGTTCAAAAAGACTATATTGTTCACAATTTGGCGGCTTTGCGCAGGCATTGCGTGAATAGTGAGGTCATCGGTGTTGTGAAAGGCAACGCCTACGGGCTCGGCTTAGTGCCCATGGCGAAGCTGCTTGTTGAAAATGAGGTGAAAACGCTTGCCGTTTCCCGCCTCGAGGAAGCGCAGGAGCTGAGAGCAAACGGTATCACCGCCGACATTTTGCTGCTCAGTCCGCCGTTTGATGAAAGCAGTGCCGAAACGGTTTGTTCGCTCGGGATCATCGCAACGGTTGATTCCCTGCGCACCGCTCAGCTGCTGCAAAGGGCGGCGGAAAAAAGGAATGAAACGGTTCGTGCGCACCTGATGCTCGACACAGGCTTTGGCCGTTTCGGCTTTTTGCCGGACGAAACAGAGGATGCCGTCAAGGCGGTCAAAGCTTCTCCGATGCTTCATTTTGAGGGTGTATATTCGCATTTCTATAACGCTTTTTCCGCAAGCGATACATCGGTAAAGCTGCAAATCAGCCGCTATAATCTGTTTGTTTCCGCTTTGGAAAAGGCAGGGATTTACGGCTTAAAACGCCACATCTGTTCCTCTGCCGCCGCCGTAAAATACCCCGAATATCATTTTGACGCCGTTCGGGTCGGTTCCGCTTTGCTCGGCCGTATTGCCGTTCCGAACACCATCGGTCTGCAAAAGGTTGGTTTTGCGGAATGTGAGATCATTTCCGTTAAGCAGCTCCCTGCAAACCATTTTGTGTGTTACGGGGAAGCATACAAAACGACTGCACCGACCATGACCGCTGTTGTTCCGCTCGGGGTTTGCGACGGTTACGGGTTGAGCAAAAGTGAAATTGCGTTCAACTCCTCGGATAAAATCAGCTCGATTCTGCGCAAGGTGAAGCATTTCGGCGACAGTGAGCAGCTTGTTTGCACCGTCAACGGCAAAACGGCGAAAATCATCGGAAAAGTCGGTTTGACCGATTTGATTGTCGATGTAACGGGTATTGACTGTAAGCCCGGCGATGTTGCGGCTTTTGAATTTAACCCGACTTTTGTCGATAGCTCTGTAAAAAAGGATTATGTTTAAGTGAGGATAAAAAATGGCTAAGGATTACCTGAAAAAAGCGATTGAAACCGTGCCTGATCCCAGACAGCTTGCCTGGATGAAGAACGATTTCTGCGCCATGATTTTCTTTGGCATGAATACATTCAGCGGCCGTGAATGCGGAACCGGCTTTGAAGAGGTCGATTTATTCAATCCGACGGCTTTGAATACCGACCAATGGGTGAAAACGGTGAAAGCCGCCGGTATGCAGGGCTTGATCTTGTCCTGCAAGCATTATGACGGGTTCTGCCTTTGGCCGACCGAACAAACGGAACATAGTGTGAAATTCTCTTCCTGGCGGGACGGTCAGGGTGATGTCGTGCGTGCCGTTTCCGATTCCTGCAAAAAATACGGGATCAAATTCGGCATCTCTCTGCCGTTGTGGGATATGCATGAGCCGAGCTACGGCAAGGGCAGGGAGTATGACACTTTCTTTATGAACCAGCTCAGAGAGCTGCTGACCGGCTACGGTGAGCTTTTCTGCGTGTGGCTGGACGGTACCTGTAACCGCAGCAAAAACGACCCGGTTCAGGAATATGATCTGGCTGCATATTATGAGCTGATTCGTCAGCTTCAGCCCAATGCCGCCATTGCCGATGTCGGCCCCGATGTGCGCTGGTGCGGCAATTACATGGGCGTTTGCCGCAAGAGCGAGTGGAGCGTTGTTCCGGCTTATTACAGCATCATCAAGCGTGCCGAAATGAAATACACTTTTCCCGTGAATTACGCTTTGCCGGATCTCGGGGAACGCAAACGCATTAAAAACTGCGACGATTTTATCTGGTATCCCTGCGCGGTAAATGTGTCGCTTCGTGAGGGCAGGTTTTACCGCAAAGAAGAGGATTACGCTGTTAAGCCGCTGTCCAAGCTGATGAAAATTTACAATGCCTCGGCCGGTGCCAATGCGACCATGGTTCTGAATCTGGCACCGCAGCCGGACGGAACCCTGCATGAAAGAGATGTGGAGGCGCGTTTGACAGTCGGCGCTGTTTTGTCCCTGCATTTTGAAGATAATCTTGCGTTGGATTCCTCTATGGAAGCCAACTGTAAAATGGATGATTTACACGCACCGTCTATGGCTTTGCCGGATCATAACGGGTTCTGGCATTCCGGGTTTGATACAAAAAAGCCCGAGCTGATTCTTGATATGGGCGATGAATATGATGTTGACCGTGTCGTTTTGCGTGAAAATACGGAAACAGGTCAGCAAATCGAAGCATTTTCCGTTTATCTGGAGCTGAACGGCAAATGGAAGCGCATGGCAAAGGGAACGGTTATCGGCAGCAAAAGAATAGTTGAGTTTGATTATGCAAGACGCACACGCCGTGTGAAGCTTGTCATTGAAAAAATGCGTGAATTTGCCACGATTAAGAGCTTTGAAGTTTATTGAGGCAATGCCTCACGCAAAATATGGTTCTGATAAAAAACAAAAGAGATAGTGCCGGAGTATGTTCCGAAACCATCTCTTTTGATTTCTGTCAGTATTACATTTGGGTTATGCTTCAGTTTACGGTGTTGATTGGCTTTCCGTCTAAAAATGCAAAAATGTTCTCTTTCAATACTCCCATTAAACGGCTGCGTGTTTCGTAGCCTGCCCAGGCGATATGGGGCGTGATGATGCAGTTTTCGCAGCTAAGCAGCGGATTGTCGGCTTTGGGCGGTTCGCAGGAAAGCACATCGACCGCAGCCCCTGCAATGGTGCCGTTATGCAGTGCATCGGCTACTGCCTGTTCATTGAGCACAGGACCTCTTGAGGTGTTGATGAGGTAAGCGGTCGGCTTCATTTTTGAAAGAAACTCCCGGTTGACGATGCCGGTCGTCTGCGGTGTCAGCGGACAGTGCATGGTAACAACATCGGCTTGTGCCAGCAGCTCATCCAGGGCGACAAACTTCACACCTTCCGTTCCGGCGTATTTTGACGGGTTTGCCGTGCAGGCAAGTACATTCATGCCAAAAGCCCGGGCGATTCCGGCAACGGTTTGCCCGATTTTTCCAAATCCAAAGATACCGATCGTTTTGCCTGCCACTTCTTCCAAGGAACCTTTCCAGAAGCAGAAGTCCCTGCAGGCAGTCCATTCACCGTTTTTCACTGCCTGATCGTGCAAAGCGGTTTTGTTGCAGAACTCAAGCAGCATGGCAAAGGTGAGCTGTGCCACGGCATTGGTGCTGTAGGTCGGAATATTGGATACGGGTATGGAGCGGGAAGCGGCATAGGCGCAGTCAACAACATTATAGCCGGTGCTGAGCAGGGCAATGAAGCGGCATTTCGGCAGCTGTTCAAGTGTTTCCCGGCTCAGCGGTGTTTTGTTGGTAATAATGATATCGCGGTCCTTGCAGCGTTCAACGATTTTGTCAGCCGGTGTACGGTCATAAATGCTCAAATCACATTTTTCTTTCAGCCAATCCCAGCTCAGATCACCCGGATTGGTGGTAAACCCGTCAAGAATAACAGCTTTCATAAAAAAATCACTCCATATCAGTTGACCTTATGTCAAATCTTATATATAATTATATAGTGTTGTGTTCAAAAAAGCAATGAGGAGAGGTGAATTTTTGCTTGCAGAAAACCATAAAGCGTGATTCTGCCATGAAATTTGTGGGTATCCTGCTTCTCATTTTAGCCGCTGTTCTGATTGCGGTGCTGGTTATTACAACAAGTCCTGCCATTCAAATGTGGTATTCCCGGTACGATGATATTCTGACAAAATTTGAAAATTCCGTTGCCTCCATTCGATACGGCTTCGTTATTTTACTTGTTATTTTTCTGCTGTACTGGGTGAAAAGCTTTTTTCCCGTCATCAGCATTTCCGCTCTCTGCTTCCTTTCCGGTATGGTTTTTCCGACCTTTAATGCGATTGTGGTCAATGTTACCGGCATTTTGATCATGCTGACGGTGAAATACCGAATCGGTCAGTCGGTCGGCGGCGGCAACGCAGGAAAGCTGCTGAGCAAAAACGCTCTTTCCAAATTTTTGGTGGAGCTGGACGGTGACGGGAATCCCTGGCTGCTGTTCATCTGCCGCTTGATCCCCGCTTTTCCGATCAACCCGGTCAGTCAGATTTACGGCTCCATGAACTTTGACTACAAAAAATTCACGATTATTTCTTTTCTCGGCATGGCTCCGAAAATTCTGTCCTACACGGTTATCGGTCACAATGTGTTCAACCCGTTGTCATGGCAGTTTTTCCTGCCGATCATTATTCTGATCACCATTTCCGGCGGCTCGGTACTCGGACTTAATGCGTTGATGAATTATTTTGAGAAGGTATAAAACTCTTTGGAGGGTGCAAGATATGTATCGTTTCGATGAAATCAAAAAAGGCTTGCAGGATGTTGAATTTGACTCGGTTCTCAATTCCATCTATGGCACAGCCTTTGCCAAACAGAAAGAACGCTATCTGCGTGTGCTGGACACATTCGGTATGCTGTACGGAACCGATGCGGAAATCAGCTTTTTCTCCGCTCCCGGTCGAAGCGAAGTGTGCGGCAACCACACCGATCACAATCACGGCAAAGTTTTGGCAGCGGCAATCAATCTGGATGCGATCGCCGCCGCTGCAAAGAATAATAAAGATATTATCCGTCTTAAATCGGAACGGTATGATATGGATTTAGTCGATGTGACGGATCTGGAACCGAAAGAAAATGAAATCTCCAAAAGCAAGGGTTTGATCCGCGGCGTTTGTGCAGGCTTTGCAGCCCGCGGCTATGAAATCGGCGGTTTTGACGCTGCAACGGCAAACGATGTTTTGTCCGGCTCGGGTCTTTCCTCCTCGGCGGCGTTTGAGGTTTTGGTCGGAACGATCCTGAATTACCTTTATAACGACGGAAAGGTGACTCCCGTTGAAATTGCTCAGATTGCGCAGGAGGCGGAGAACAAATTCTTCGGTAAGCCCTGCGGTTTGCTTGACCAGATGACCTGCTCGGTCGGCGGTTTTGTCTATATGGATTTTAACGATCCGGTCGAACCGATCATCAAGCCGATTGATTTTGCCTTTGAAGCCTGCGGTCATGCACTTTGTATTGTGAACACAGGCGGCAGTCACTCCGAATTGACGAATGAGTATGCGGCAGTAAAAAATGAGATGGTCGGTGTCGCCAAGAGCCTTGGTCACGATGTTTTGCGGGATGCGGATGAAGCGCAGTTTTTCAATTCGATCGATTTGATCCGTAAGGTGGTCGGTGACCGTGCGATTCTGCGTGCGCAGCACTTTTTCAGCGAAAATCGCCGTGTGGATGCACAGGTGGAAGCGTTAAAGAATCAACAGTTCGGTGAATTTAAGAAGCTTGTCATCAGCAGCGGCCGTTCTTCTTTTATGTATAACCAGAATGTGTATATCGGTACAGACTCATTTTCTCAGCCGGTTTCACTCGGTCTTTGCATCAGCGAAGCCCTTCTTGACGGGAAAGGTGCCTGGCGTGTTCACGGCGGCGGCTTTGCTGGTACGATCCAGGCTTTTGTGCCGAATGAAATGCTTCACGAATATCAGGAGCGTATGGAGCTTGTTTTCGGCAAAGGGAGCTGTTATGTCCTTTCCATTCGCCCGGTCGGCGGTACCTGTGTTATCTGATGAATTTTCGGGCGGCTTTTTGCCGCCTCTCTTTTTGAGGTGAAACCAAAATGGAATTATTTGAATTGTTAAAAAAACTTACGGATTGCAGCGGAACCTCCGGGGATGAAACCGATGCCGCTGCCGCCGCCAAAGAAGAGCTTGCCAAATATATGCCGTGTGAAACGGACTGCATGGGCAATGTGGTCGGTTCGACCGGAGTGGACGGTGAAACCGTTCTGCTGGATGCGCATTTGGATCAGATCGGTCTGATCGTTACAGCGATTGACGATACGGGTTTTCTGAAAATTTCTGCCTGCGGCGGTGCAGATGCACTTGTTTTAGCTGCTGCGGAGGTAACGGTTCACGGAAAAGAAAAGCTTCCCGGCGTGATCGTTTCCACGCCGCCTCATCTGAACCATAATGATGAAAAGAAAGCGTTAAAAATCACGGAGCTTGCCGTTGACCTCGGCTTGACAAAGGCGCAGGCAGAAGAAAAAGTATCGGTAGGTGACCGCATTACACTGAACACACCGCTGAAAAAAATGCTGAATCAGCGTGTCTGCGGTGCATCACTGGATGACCGCTGCGGGGTTGCCGCCATTTTGCACTGCCTGGATCTGTTGGGCGAGGATGTAAAACGGCTGCCGCTTCGTGTTGTCTTTTCCGCCAATGAAGAAACCGGCGGCAGCGGTGCAAAAGTTGCCGGGTTTAACGCACAAACGGCCGAAGCGATTGCCGTTGATGTCAGCTTCGCTAAGGCACCGGGGCTGAAAGAATCCGTCCGGGCAAAGCTCGGAAAGGGCACAATGATCGGGTTTGCACCGACCTTGAATCATGAAATGTCAAAAAAACTGCTGCGGGCTGCCGAAGAAAACGGTATTGCTTACCAATGTGAGGTTATGTCCGGCAGGACGGGAACGAATGCCGATGATATTGCCGTTGCGGGAAAAGGTACGAGAATGGCTCTGCTTTCCATTCCGCTTCGCAATATGCATACTGCCGCCGAAGTAGTTGATTTGCGTGATGTTGAAGCGACGGCGCAGCTTATGGCGGCATATTTAAGAACCGGGGAGGCTGACAAAAATGCTTGATTCTATTCAGAAATTGAGTGTTCTCAACGGTATTTCCGGTCGTGAGGATGCTGTTCGGGATTATATCATTTCACAGTTGACCGATGCGTGCGACTACACGGTGGATGCTGTGGGAAACCTGCTCGTAACGGTGAAAGGGCAGGAGAGAGCAAAAAACCGTGTGATGCTGGCTTCGCATATGGATGAGGTCGGTATGATCGTCACCTACATTACAGAGGACGGCATGATTAAATTTGCCAATGTCGGCGGTATTGAAACGGCGGTTTTGCTTGGTCGTACGGTAAAAATCGGCGAGCAGGGGCTGACAGGCGTTATCGGTGTTGTGCCGATCCATTTGCGCCGGGATGAAGACGAGCTGACCTATCCGAATAAGGATTCTCTTTATATTGATGTCGGAGCCGATTCCGCTGAGGAGCTGAAAGAGCTTGTTGCTCCCGGTGATGCGATCGTTTTCGACAGTGCGTTTTATCCGCTTGGGAACTGCATCAAGGGCAAAGCACTCGATGACCGGATCGGGTGCGCACTGCTGCTGGATATGATCCAAAGCAACCCGAAATACGATATGCAGTTTGCTTTTACGGTGCAGGAGGAGGTCGGCCTGCGGGGAGCCGGTTGTGCGGCTTTTGCGCTGGATCCCGACTATGCGATCGTCGTCGAAACAACGACGGCGGCGGACCTTGCCGGAGCTGAGGGTGAAAAGAAGGTCTGCGAGCTGGGGAAAGGCGCTGTGATTCCGTTTATGGATCGCACAACCGTTTACAGCCCGGTGCTGTATCAGCGTGCGCAGGAGCTGGCAAAAGAAAAGGGCTTTGCCATGCAGACGAAAACGATGGTCGCCGGCGGAAATGATGCGGGTATCATTCACAAAACCGGCAGCGGTGTCAAAACGCTGACCGTTTCGTTTGCCTGCCGTTATCTTCATTCCCCGTGCTGCGTCATTCACCGGGATGATATTGCCCAAATGCGTTTGGCGGTTGAGGCGATCGCAGAGGATATGGCGAATGCTTGAGCTGTTTGCGTTCCGGGATGAGCCTGCTCTTTGCCGGAACAGTCCGCTCGGTATCATGATTACCTCCTGTGCGGCAATTTGTCAAACCGATAAGGACTATTATCGGATCTATCGGCAGGAGGAAACCGCCGTTCTTTTGCAAAACGGCAGTTCGGCGGTGCTTTGCGCAGATGATCATGCCGATTTAGAAGAAATCAAGCACTTTGTTGATTTTTTGGGGTGCGACACGATTCTTTGTGAAAATCCGCAACTTGAGGATGATGAAACCGTTCCGGTAAACAGCGGCTTGATTATGTCGGGCGAATTTGAAAACCGGACAGACCGTGTACCTGCACCGCAGACGACCGACGAATACAAAAGCATTTATCGGTTGATCCGGCCGGAGAATGTCACCTTTTCCGACTGGTTTTCGGACATCAATCTGCGGATTCGCCGGGGAACGGCGGAGCTTGCCGCCGTTTTTGAAAACGGTGAGGCGGTTGCCGCCGCAGGTATTCTGCATCGCACGGAAAACCGCTGTATGCTCGGTGCGGTCGTGACCGGAGAATCTCACCGCAGGCAGGGGCTGGCAAGCGGACTGATTCGCCGGTTATCTACGCAAACAACCGTGCTGCTCTGCCTGCCGGAGCTGGAGGAGTTCTACCGAAGGCTTGGCTTTGAGCGGTGCGGCAGCTGGTACGAATACAAAAGAAAACAGAGAGGTCAAATATGATCAGCCATTTTTTTGAATTGGATCAACGGGTGGAGCAGGCGGCAGAAAAAGCCCTTGCCCATGCGCAAAAGCAGTTTAATACCATTGATGAAAACCGAACCTACAATCAGGAAAAGGTCTTGTCGGCGTTTATTAAAAACGGTGTGACCGAAAGCCACTTTACGGAATCGACCGGTTACGGCTACGGGGATCGGGGGCAGGAGGTGCTTGACCGTGTTCTTGCCGACACATTTTGTGCAGAGGATGCCTTGATTCGCCATAATTTGACCTGCGGAACGCACACGCTTTGTGTGGCTCTTTTCGGCGTTCTTCGCCCCGGTGATACCATGCTTTGCGTCACGGGCACGCCGTACGATACCATTCATTCGGTGATCGGTCTGCGCGGAAACGGGATGGGTTCCCTCAAAGATTTTGGTGTTGAATACCGCCAGACCGAACTCGGAGCGGACGGAAAACCCGATCTGGATGCGATTGAAAAGGAATTGACCGAACACAAGATCGCCATGGTTTACATACAGCGTTCCCGCGGCTACCTGCTTCGTCCGAGTCTGGGCGTTGAGGACATTGAAAAAATCGCAAAGCTGGTGCATGAAAAAAGTGATGCGGTTTTAATGGTGGATAACTGCTACGGCGAGTTTGTTCAGCGAACCGAACCGATTTCACACGGGGCGGATATAATTGCCGGTTCTCTGATTAAGAATCCGGGCGGCGGAATCGC
>JAZUJI010000167.1:0-8310 GCA_045642685.1 Acutalibacteraceae bacterium
CCTGCGCTTTTGAAGTCTTTGTGTTTCGCTGTCTGCGGTCAGCGCCCAAAGGCTTTGCCTTTGGAAACCACAAGCTTTTGTAAAAGCTTGAGCAAAACTTTTGTGTTTTCTTTTCGAAGCTTAAATCAGAAGGTCTTGACAAGCTCTTTCAGATAAGCCTTAAATTCATCGCCGATCTCCTTATGGTTCAGTGCGACCTCGCAGTTGGCTTTCATAATGCCGAGCTTGTTGCCCATATCGTAACGGGTGCCGATGAAATCGACCGCCGTCAGCTTGCCTTCCTCTGCCAAATGATTCATGGCATCGGTGAGGAACAGCTCCTGACCTTCTTCAATGGTGGTCATGTAGTATTCCAGCAAGCCGAAGGTTTCGGGCGGCAGAATGACACGGCCGAGAATGGAGAAACAGGACATGATCTGTTCCTCGGTCGGCTTTTCGATGATCTTGTGAACATTCATCGTTCTTTCTTCACCGGCGATCGGCGTAACATCCAGACTGCAATATTTTGAAACATCCTTGCGGGGAACTTCCTTCACGCCGACGATGCCGCAGCCGAACTTTTCATAGGCTTCGCAAAGCTGCTCGGTGACGGTGGGCTTGCCCGGTTCGGTGATGATAACATCATCGCCGTAGAGCACGGCAAACGGCTCATCGCCGACAAAGGACTTGGCGCACAAAACGGCGTGACCCAGACCCTTGGTGACCTTTTGCCGAATGAAATAAACATTGGCAAGCTCGGAAACCGCCTTCACCTCGTCATAAATATCTTTCTTGGAGGGATTGCCCTGAAGCTTAGTCTCCAGCTCAAAGGCGTGGTCAAAGTGGTCTTCGATAACGCCCTTGCCGCGGTTGGTGATAACGAGAATATCCTCGATGCCCGCTGCTACGGCTTCCTCCACAATATACTGAATGGCAGGCTTGTCCACAATGTTGAGCATTTCTTTCGGCACCGCTTTGGAGGCGGGCAAAACCCTTGTGCCCAAACCGGCTGCCGGAATAATCGCTTTTTTGATTTTCATTAGAAATCATCCTTTCGGTTAAATTTATTTCAAAAATTTACTGGTTAAGGTAACTGAACAGTGTAAAAACCGCTTCGCTGATAAGATAGGAGCCGAAGCCCCACAGCAGCGACACACCGCCGTTGCGGAACAGGATCGCCTGCACGGTTCGTTCATCCGTGTTGTTTTCACGCACGGTGGAAATATCTTTTTTCATCTTTCTGACATAGAATGCATCCGCCGACAGACCCGAGAAAAGGCCGATCAGAAAACGAGCCAAACCGAACAGAATGACCGGCAGCAAAACCTTTTGGTTTTTTTGCAGAATGGAAGAAACGACCTGCAGCGCCTGCTCCTGCTGTTCGGTGCTGATGGCGGCGTCGGTTTCTTCGCCTTCTTCAATGCCGAGCACTTCGTAATAAGCACCCATAGCCTCCTGCATGACATCGTCTGCCCGTTGAGTAAACGGCACGGCGGCAAGCGTCAGTGCAACAAAAACACCGAGCAGGATCGCACCGACCTTGTAAAGCTTGCGGTAAAAAAACCAGAACGGCGCAAAGATGAACGCCGCCCAGTTGAAGGTCATCTTCTGGCCAAGCTCACGCTTACGGCATTTTTTAATGTAGCTTGCGCCGCCCGTACGGCAATAAAGGGCAATGTCACCCGTTTTGATGCCGCACAGCTTCTCATTCGGGTCAAAGCCCTCACGGAAACGGGCAATCGGAGGTTCCCCCGTAACGAACGGCACCAGCAGCGCACCGCAATCCGGGCAGCGGAATGTGCCGTTGGGCGACACCTTTCCGCAATCGGGGCAGACGATATCCAGCCCTCTGTTATCTGCCTGCGTTTCACTCCGGGGCTGTTCCCCGGGCTGAGGTTCCGGCTGAGGTGCTTCTGTTTTTTTCCAGACAAAATCGGTTCCGTGCTTTTCTTCGTTGGCACAATGCCCGTGGGCAAACCAGCACGCCCGGTGGTGCGGCGTTGCACATTCCGGGCAGACGACAACATCATCGCCATCAACAAAGAGGCTGCCGCAGTACGGGCATATTTCACCTTCGTATCTCATTTTCATTTCCTCCGAAACATTCTGTGCTTCCCGAATATTTTACACATATTCGCCCATAATTTCAATAATTCCGGCTCATTATTTTGAAAGATTTACAAAAATCCTCTCTTTGTCTTTACTTATGGACGGAAATGTATTAAAATATAGGCTGAAAAATAATGGAATCCGTGTTTTCACGGGGAAGGATACCTTTTATGCTTCAATTTGAAGAACTCCGTTTGGAATTGCTTGAAAACGAAAAACCGCTGGCTGAGCTGGCGGAGGCACTCGGTCTGGAAGAAATGAAAAAAGAAATCGCCGCCCTTGAGGAGCAGACCGCCGTGCCGGATTTTTGGGACGATTTGAAAAATGCGCAAAAGATCCAGCAGCAGATCAGCGGCTTAAAGAGCAAGGTCGAATCCTACGAAAAGCTTAAAACCGATTATGAGGATGCACTGATGATGATCGAGCTTTCGGACGAGGAAGAGGACGAATCCATGTTCCCCGACTGCCGTGAAAGCGTGGACAAAATCAAGCGGGAACTTGACAAGCAGACGCTCAGCACGCTGCTCAGCGGCGAATATGACAGCAAAAACGCCCTGCTCACCTTCCACGCCGGTGCAGGCGGCACCGAAGCGCAGGACTGGGTGTCGATGCTGGTGCGTATGTATATGCACTGGGGCGAACAGCACGGCTACAAGGTTTCCATGCCCGATTTTCTGGACGGTGATGAAGCCGGTCTGAAATCCGCCGTTCTGCACATCGAAGGCGAAAACGCTTACGGCTACATGAAAAGCGAAAACGGCGTTCACCGTTTGGTGCGTGTTTCTCCGTTTGATGCTTCCGGCCGCCGCCACACCTCGTTTGCTTCGCTGGAGGTCATGCCCGAAATCGACGACACGATCGAAATTGATTTGAATATGGACGATGTAAAAATGGATGTGTACCGTGCCAGCGGTGCAGGTGGTCAGAAGGTCAACAAGACTTCCTCTGCCGTTCGCCTCACTCACATTCCCACGGGCATCGTCACCTCCTGCCAGGTGGAGCGCAGCCAGACCCAGAACCGTGAAGTTGCTTTGCGTATGCTTAAATCCAAGCTCCTCGAAATCAAAGAGCGTGAACACCTCGATAAAATTGAGGATATCAAGGGCGTTCAGATGGAAATCGGCTGGGGCAGCCAGATCCGCTCCTATGTTTTCATGCCGTACACCCTTGTCAAAGACCACCGCACGAGCTTTGAAATGGGCAACATCAACGCCGTGATGGACGGTGACCTCGACGGTTTCATCAACGCCTACCTCAAAATGCAGTCGCTCGAAAAACTTAACGGCGAACAGGAATAATTTTTTCAAACCAGCAAACCGCAAAAGCAAACTCTGTATAGAAAGAATCCAGTCTGAAAAAAGGAACGAATTGCCATGAAAAAACAAATAGCTCTTCTCTTAGCGGCCGCTGCGGTCTTTTCGCTGACCGCCTGCACGGCAAAAAAAGACAAGCCGGATGACAGCTCCGCCGCCGTTTTCTCGACCAACCCCGTTACGCTCCCCTCCAAGGATGATTTGCTCTTCGGCGATGTGCCTCGCCCCGATGCTCAGGTCACCATGTGCAACAAGGGCATGGATGATTACGGCTTTGTATACCAATGGGAATTTAAGGGCATGGATTACAAGGACTTCAAGTCCTATGTGGAGCAGCTGAAGAAAGCGGACTTTGCCTATTACAGCACAATGACCTACAGCATTAACCCCGAAGAGGAGCCGACCTTCGCCGCCAAAGAAAAGGATTGCAATTACACCGCAAGCTGGCTCGGCGTGCGCAGAGGTTTTTTTGTGACCGTCATGTGGTACGGTGATGAATTTTTTGAAAAGAACAACATTACCGGTCCGAACTGCCGTGTCATGTTCTACACCTACAACCCGTTCCGTCTGCCCGAAACCACCGCAAAAAGCGAAACGACCACCAAAGCAAAATAACAGAGAGGATATAATACCATGATTTCTCAGCTTGAAAAACCGAAGGCAGGCGAACCGATCGCCGCCATGAATACCTCCATGGGCACCATCAAGATCCGCCTGTTCCCCGAAGCAGCCCCCAGGGCGGTTGAAAACTTTGTTACCCATGCCGAAAACGGCTACTACAACGGTTTGATCTTTCACCGTGTTATCAACAATTTCATGATTCAGGGCGGTGACCCCGAGGGCACCGGCTGCGGCGGCGAAAGCATTTGGGGCAAGCCGTTTGAGGACGAGTTTTGTAACGACCTGCACAACCTGCGGGGCGCACTCTCTATGGCAAACGCCGGCCCCTGCACCAACGGCAGCCAGTTTTTCATCGTTCAGGCAAAGGAAGTTGAGCCGACACTCCTGACCCAAATGGAAGAGCTTGGCGAACGCTACTTCCCGGCACAGACCGTTGCCGATTATGAGGCTGTCGGCGGCACCCCGTGGCTCGATTACAAGCACACCGTGTTCGGTCAGGTATTTGAGGGCATGGATGTGGTCGATGCCATTGCTTCGGTGGATGTCAACCGCAGCGATAAGCCGATTGAAAAAATCGTGATTGAATCCATTGAGATCTCTGCCGCCGAATAAGCAGACCGCCTGTAGCTTTCGGTGCTGCCGTGGTATTTTCCGCTTTTTCAAAACAGCGGGTGTCGGGCGGTGCAATTTGCAATTCCCTCATGCTTGTTGAAGCCTGCGGAAATTCAGGGCATAACTGCAAAGTATTTGAAAACAACTGATTTTAATTGAAGAACAACAAATAACAAAAGGGCAGCATACACCGGTGTATGCTGCCCTTTTTGAAGCAGTTATTTATTTGCTCTTTCTTATTGAGGTGCCCTGCCGCAGCCGTGCAGGTTTCGCATGATACAGCCGAAAATGAAACCGCCGCTTTTGCAAGATCATGCTTCAAGCAGTTCCTCGAAAGTGATGTTGAATAATTTACACATGATGCCGATATGCTCCACCGACGGCATACAGTCACCCGCTTCATAGCGGGCAATGACCGTTCGATGCACCTTGAGAACATCTGCCACCTGCTTCTGACTCAACCCGGCTGCTTTTCGTGCATTTCTCAGATTTTCCGCAAAATTCATAAAATAACATCTCCTGAAAAAGTAAAAAAAGCGCAGCGGAAGCTGCGCCGAAAAATACATAGCTCCGCTGATGCGACTCAGTTTACATCTAATACAAGTATGCAAAATAGAGTATGCATTTTTACCATAGGAAAAAATGCGTACTTGTATCAGACAGATCACACTATTCAACTGAGTCGCAAGATTATTTTATCATAAAGCAGCTGTTAAATCAATGAAAAAATTTGAAAACAGGCAATAAGAATTTTATATTTCTGTTTCTGAGCCAAAGTGCTCCGTTGTGCAAAGGCATCGCAATTTTTGAAAATTTACCGTGTGCGTTTTTGTTTATATTTATTGATTTCTTTTCATTTTTGCATTATAATAAAAGTATTTCCGTAACCCTGTTCATTGGGCTGAAAGGAGAACAAACATGAAAAAAGTTCTTTCGGTTTTACTTTCGGTTGCCGTCATCCTGTGCCTGCTTTCGGGCTGCGGCTCCGACCAGAAAACCACCAAGTTAAAAATCGGGCTGGCTGCGCCGGATGCGACCCACGGCTGGGTGGCAGGCGTTGCCTATTACGCCGAAAAATTCTGCAAAGAAAACGGCATCGAGTATAAGCTGACCGTTTCAAAAAACGCCGCCGAAATGCAGAAAAACATTGCCGAGCTGACCGATTGGGGAATGCAGGCGTTAGTGATCTGGCCGCAATGGGTCGGCATGGAAAACGCCGTTGACCGTGTTCTTGCCGCAAATATTCCTGTGGTCAGCTTTGATGTTGACATTGCCAGCAAGGGCATATGCAAGGTGACCGGCAACAATTACGACATGGGCTACCAAAGCGCAAAATACATAACCGACAAGGTCGGCAAAGCCGCAGCGATCGCCGTGCTGGATGTTCCGTCGGCAGGCTCGGTATCTCAAATGAGGATCCGGGGCTTTTACGACTACCTGACGGAAATCGATTACGATACCTCCGGCATTTTTGAAGTGCAGGAGGATAGCTTTTCCCGTGACTGCGGCTACAGCGACATGAAAAAGATCCTGCGGGAGCATCCCCATCTGGATGCGGTCTTTTCGCTCGATGATGAAACCTCCATCGGTGTGGTCAAAGCCATCACCGAAGAAAAACGCAGCGACATCCGTGCCATTACGGGCGGCGGCGGTATGCAGGAATATTTCCGCATGATCAACGACACTGCCTATTCGGCGCTCGGGCTTGCCTCGGTGGTCTACAGCCCTTCCATGATTGAGGATGCGATCCAGGTCGCCATTGATTTGGGCAGCGGTCAAAGCTCCAGCCGGAAGGTCATTATCCCCACAAAAGTCATCACGGCGGAAAATGTCAAAAATTATCTGGACGCCAAAAATACGGTTTATTAACGGAAAGGGGAGACTGATAAACAATGAAAGCATACTTTGAGCTTGGACTGATTTCTCTTTTACCTGCCTTTTTCGCAGGCATCTTCACCTTCCTCATCCGCAAAAACCTCATCAAAAAGCCAAACGGCGTTGTTATGCAGCTTATCATCGGCATTGTTTTCGGCTTGATCGCCGTGCTGGGCACAGAACACGGCATCCCGATGAACGGCGCACAGATGAACTGCCGGGACGCCGCTGTGCTGACCGCCGGTTTGTTCTTCGGCGCACCCGCCGGCATTATCGCCGGTTTGATCGGCGGCATCGAACGCTGGTTCGCCGTGTTTTGGGGTGTCGGCACTTTCACAAGAATTGCCTGCTCCGTTTCCACTATCATTGCCGGTTTCTTTTCTGCTTTTCTGCGCAAATTCATGTTTGAAAACAAAAAGCCCGGCGTGTTCATCTCGTTGGCGATCGGAGTCGTGATGGAAGTTTTCCACATGAACATGGTATTTGTTACCAACATGGCTACACCGGATGCTGCCATTACCGTTGTCCGCAGCTGTTCTGCCGTTATGATCATTGCAAACGGTCTTTCGGTCATGGCTGCGGCTGTCGTTGTCTTTTTGGTCTCGGGTCAATCGTTCACGCTGAATAAGCACAAGGCCCGTGTTTCGCAAACCATTCAAAAGGGTCTTCTGGTCACGGTCGTCTTTGCGTTTGTGACCACCACCGTTTTTGTGTTCCTGTTCCAGGGCACCATCTCCGACACGCAGAGGGATTCACTGCTGTCTTTGGCGATCGATGAAACCTCCGCCGATATCAGCGACGCATCTGATGAAAATCTGCTGCGTATTGCACAGGATGTGGCAAAAGCGATCCGCACCGGCGATATCCGCACCGTTGCGGAGCAATACGATGTAACGGAAATCAATGTGGTCGATAAAAACGGGATCATTACCGACAGCACCGATAAGAAAAACATCGGCTTCGATATGGCAGGCAATCTCCGCACCGCCGAATTCAACCGTCTGCTCAAAGGCTCCGACACCTATGTCCAATCCTTTGACAATTCGCCGTTCGACCGCACCGTTATGCGCAAATATGCCGGTGTGAGAACCGACAGCGGCTTTATTCAGGTCGGCTGCGACAAGAGCACCCTGCAAAAAGAAATCGACCGCCGCATCGTCGGCATCACCAAAAACCGCCATGTCGGGCAGAGCGGCTATGTGCTGATTTTGGACGATTCCTTTAATATCATCAGTGCACCGAAGGATTTTTCCATGAAAAACTTTGCCCGCACCGATGAGCGGATCGAATTCCCCGACCCCGGCGTTACCTTTGAAATTACCGTTTCGGGCACTCCGTGCTTCGGCCGGTATGAGCAGACCGAGGGCTATTACATCTTCTCCCTCTACCCGGTTCTGGAGGCGGTGCAGAGCAAGGATGTTGCCCTTTACACCAACACCTTCCTTCAGGTGATCGTTTATGCGATCCTGTTCATCCTCATTTATTCGCTGATCAAAAAGGTGGTTGTCAACCAGATCAAAAAAATCAACCTGTCGCTCGCCAAAATTACGGACG
Source organism: Acutalibacteraceae bacterium (assembly GCA_045642685.1). Taxonomy (GTDB): domain Bacteria; phylum Bacillota; class Clostridia; order Oscillospirales; family Acutalibacteraceae; genus UBA8612. The sequence goes on from JAZUJI010000167.1 coordinate 8,064, forward strand.
GCGACCTGAACGAAATCGTGGATGTTCGCACAAATGCCGAATTTGAATCGCTTTCCGATGACATCAACTCCACGGTCGATACGCTGAAGGCCTACATCGCCGAGGCATCGGCACGCATTGACAAGGAGCTTGAATTTGCCAAGAACATTCAGAAATCGGCTTTGCCCAGCAACTTCTCGACCGTGAACAGCCGCAGTGATGTTGAAATTTTCGCTTCGATGAATCCCGCCAAGGAGGTCGGCGGCGA
>JAZUJI010000168.1:0-4706 GCA_045642685.1 Acutalibacteraceae bacterium
ACTGTGGTCGGCGTTTTGGCTGCATAATTTCAGTGCCGCCAATAAGGTCACGCTGACCGGCCGCAAGGGGCAGGAAATTGATGTGTTTGAGTCGCCTTATTACCATTTGGGTGGCGAGGAAGCCTGGAAGGTGACCTCCAATATCCATTACAGCGGTTACGATCTTTTTACCAAGTATCACAATGTCGGCATCACACAGCTCGACAACGATCCGTACGAGAATTTCAATACCTACGGCTTGAAGTGGACGGAAGATGAGTATGTTTTTTATGTGAACGGCTATGAAGTGGCTCGTTCCTCTTTCGGCGGCGTGTCCCGTGCCGAGGAGTTTTTGATTCTCTCCTGTGAGGTGGACGGTGCAGCTGCCAAACCGACCTTCGGCTGGTCCGGTGATATACGCAACAATGATGCTTCCGCTTTTACAACGGATTTTGTTGTGGATTATGTTCGTGTCTATGACTTGAAATGATTATCGGGGTGTGCAAAGTGAAAAGAAATGCTGTCTGCAAGACGCTCAGTGTGATTTTAGCACTTCTGTTTCTGGTTAGCAGTGTTCTGCCGGTTTGTGCTGAAGAAAATCTGTATGTTGATTCAGATTCAGATGTAGTTGCAAGGCTTTATGTTTGCTCCAGAAAAAAGAATTTCTGGGCAATGGGTCATGCATACCTTTATCTGGAAAATCTTTCCGATCAAACTCTGACTGTCGGTGCCTATGAATTGCCGCCGGATGAGGGCGTTTCCATCGGTACCTTCGGCTTCACCCGTGCCGATGGTCTTGGGATTTATTATAACATTGAAGCTTATGTCTACAACACCTACGGCGGACAGGGCGTAATTTGTCTTTCTTCCGATTTAACGGCGGAAGAGGTGGAGCGTTTCAGCCACCGCCTGCTTTACAGCAATACATGGGATTTTTTCTTTTTTAATTGTATGTCGTTTGCTTATATGATGTGGAACACTGTAGCCTCTCCATTTTTGATGCCGCTTTTGTTTCCGATGTTCGGTCGGCTTCAAATCCGGATCTACGGCAGCGAAACGGCACCGACAATGTTTTATCCGCCTAAAGAGCGTGTTTACCGTATGCGCGGAACCGGGCAGAATTGCCGCCTTGACCCTGTAAAACCGAAATCGATCGCCAAATAATTGTGAAACAGCACAAACTGCAGCAAAAAATGAGGCTGTTTTCGTTTAATCGGCCGAAAAAGCACCTGTTTACTTGTATTATGAGAAATAATCTGATAAACTGAACAGGTATATTTTTACGCAGGTAGGATTTGTATATTATGAGTTCACTGAAAACAGCACCGCAGTCACTCAAGGATTCCGTTTCTGTCAGTCGATTGGATGACAATATTTTCCTTTGCGATTATGGCAGAGAATATTATTTGGATGAATTGCTTGAGCAGGGTATCTCCTCTTTAGGCGGTCTGCTTGGGTTTATTGCCAAAAAAAGCGGAAAGCGGCCGAAGCCCGGCAGCAGGAAGGGGAGCGGCTGCACCACATTTAATACGCACACACCGGATGGCGACCATATTTTTGCGCGCAATTTCGATTTCAAAGAAGCGCCGTGTACCGTGATATGGACACATCCGCAGGGAAAATATGCCAGCATCGGTGTAATTGACAATAACTTTATGATTTCCGGCTGGAAGCATAACCATGTGAAAGAAAATGCCCGTTCGCTGCTTCTTGCACCGTATTGCTGTGTGGACGGTATCAACGATCAGGGCTTGACCATTGCCGTGCTTCAAATCCGTGCGGCGGCAACCAAACAGCAGGATCCCGGCAAAAAGGATATCATCACCACGGTGATGATCCGTGCGGTTCTGGATAATTGTGCCAATGTTGATGAGGCTATCGAGCTGTTTGAAGCCTACAACATGAAGGATTCTCTTTTTACCTGCTATCACTATCAGATTTGTGACCGTTCCGGTCGATCGATCGTTGTGGAGTATATCAACGATCAGCTGCATATTTACGAACGGGGAAATGAAAAATACTCTGTAGACGGCAGCATTTATGAAAATGACGGTTTGGATTATCAATATGTTTCCAACTACACCATTACAAAAAATCATGACGGCTTCAAGGTCGAACAGCATGGTGAGGATCGCACCGGTGCGGTCAATGCTGCTGTTCAGGAGCATGGCGGTGTGATGACGGAGCTTCAGGCGATGGATTTGCTCAGCTATGTCCGTTTGGAATATGATCACCCGAAGTATCCCTGGAATGTGGTCGCTTTATGGAGTGCTGTCTATAACACGACACGCCGTTCTGTTTTGCTGGCGGCAAACCATGATTACAGAAGGATCTATTCCTTTGATGTGGCACATCCCTGCGAAGTGATGAAGACGGATTCGATTCAAAAGTCTGCCTATCCGCAGGGGAATTGGGGATATCTGTAAGAAAATACAGTCTGTAACAGATCAGCTTACAGACCGTTTTTTCTTTTCTCTTGAAATCAGCCGGAAAATGTGCTAAAATATTCTCAGCATCAAATAAGGAGAAAACAGCGTGAAACAATCCACTTTTGATTATGCGGAAGATATAATCAGCAAGGCGATGATGTTTGCTATTGCCGCTCACAGCGGTCAGTACCGAAAAGATTCACGCACACCTGCCATTATTCACGCTATGGAAGCGGCAGTTGTTGCGTCAACTCTCACCCCCGATCAGGAGGTTATGGCGGCGGCATTGCTCCATGATACAGTGGAGGATACGGATGTGACCGCAGAACAAATCCGGGATATGTTCGGTAAAAAAATTGCCGATCTGGTCGCAATGGAAACCGAAAACAAGCGCAGAGAAATGTCAAGCGAAAGCAGCTGGATGATTCGCAAGCAGGAGTCGATCGATGAATTGAAATCAACGGATGATGTCAATGTCAAGATCCTGTGGTTGAGCGATAAGCTGTCCAATATGCGCTCATTTTTCCGTATGCACGGTAAGCTTGGCGACGATATGTGGAACGGATTCAATCAAAAAGATAAAGAGAAGCAGGAATGGTATTATCGCAGTGTTGCTCAGGCAATGCCGGAGCTTGCCGATACGACTGCCTATAAAGAGTATATTATGCTGACAGACCAAGTCTTTGGAAAGGAGCCAAATGCATGAATTTCAGCGAAAATAACGGGGTACTTACCTTCTATTTAGAAGGACACATTGATTCGGCCAATGCCGCCGATAAAGAAAAGGAAATCAACGATATCCTGTCTGAAAAGAATCCGGATAACATTATTTTAGACGCAGAAAAGCTGACCTATATATCCAGTGTCGGTCTTCGTATCGTGCTGCGTTTGAAAAAGACCTATAGAGAAATGTCACTCATCAATGCATCTCCCGAGGTTTATGATATTTTTGATATGACCGGTTTTACGGAGATGATGGATATTCAAAAGGCTTATCGCCGTTTGTCGGTTGACGGGTGCGAGCAAATCGGTCAGGGCGCAAACGGTATGGTTTACCGCCTTGATTCCGATACGATCATTAAGGTTTACCGCAACCCAGACAGCTTGCCGGATATTCACCGTGAGCGTGAATTGGCCCGTAAGGCTTTTGTTTTGGGTATTCCGACGGCAATTCCCTATGATGTGGTCAAAGTCGGCAACAGTTACGGTTCGGTTTTTGAGCTGCTCAATGCAAAATCATTTGCCAAAATTGTAATTGCCGATCCGTCACGCCTGGATGAAATGGTCGATGAAGAGGTCAAGCTTCTCAAGCAGATCCATTCCACGGAGATTCAGCCGGGCGAAATGCCCCGTATGAAAGATGTTGCACTTAATTGGGCAAAGGATTTGCAGGGTGCTCTGGCAGATGAGGATTGGAAAAAGCTTGTGTCGCTCATTGAAGCTGTGCCTGAACGCAATACGATGCTGCACGGCGATTACCATTTCAAGAACATCATGATTCAAAACGGTGAAGTACTGCTGATCGATATGGATACGCTTTGCGTCGGTCACCCGGTGTTTGAGTTTGCTTCGATCTATCTTGCCAACAAGGGATTCGGCGAGATCGACCATAATAATGTGGAGCAGTTCCTCGGCTTGCCGTACGATACCACGCTTGCCATTTGGTGCAAGACGCTTGAACGGTATTTCGGTACGACAGACGAGGCGAAAATCGCCGAATATGAAAATAAAGCCATGCTGATCGGCTTTACCCGCCTTTTGCGCCGCACCATGAAGCGTGAAGCAGAGAATACTGCTTTGATCGATTACTGCAAAAAGCGCTTGAGTGAGCTGATTGCGCAGGTCGATAATTTGGATTTTTAACGGAAAAGAGGGGAAACCTTTTGCCACAGATTGTTTTAGAGGCTGTTGTGGAAAGTATTCCGGCTGCAACGGAGTTTATGGATGCTCTGCTCGAACAGTACGAGTGTAACATGAGAGCGCAGATGCAGCTGGATATTGCCATGGATGAGCTGTTCAGCAACATAGCCCATTATGCCTATCCCGGCGGAGGCGGCGATGTTACCATTTCAGCGGAATTTGACGAAGCGCAGCGGATGTTCTCCATTACTTTTATTGATAGCGGCGTCCCGTATAATCCGACCGAAAAGGAAGATCCGGATATTACGCTTTCGGCAGAGGAGCGCAGCATTGGCGGTTTGGGGATCATGATGGTGCGCAAAACCATGGATGAGATGACATATTATTATCAGGATGGAAAGAATTATCTGACGATCCGAAAAAAAATATAAGAAAGAG
>JAZUJI010000169.1:0-8980 GCA_045642685.1 Acutalibacteraceae bacterium
ACCGAAGCCTGCCGAAGCTTTTCGGAAGAATATTACACCGGACATAAGCACACACTCGAAGACCGTCTGAATGAAATGTATGTTTCCAATGCGGTAAAACGCCCGATTTACAGAACGCTTGATATCGTAAATGATGTGGTCAAAGCGTTCGGCGAGCCGGCAAAAATATTTGTTGAAACGACCCGCAGTGCGGATGACAGCAAGAAAGGTCAGCGGAGCAAACCGAGAAAGCAGCAGATTCTTGAACTGTATAAGAATTGCAGAGATGAGGATGTGCGCCATCTCATGCAGCAGCTGGAAAGCATGGGAGACAGTGCGAATGACAAACTCAGAAGCGATAAGCTGTTCCTCTACTATATGCAGCTGGGCAAATCCATGTACAGCGGCAAGCCGATCGTTCTGGAAAAGCTCGGCTCCAAGGAAGAGTATGACATTGACCACATTTATCCGCAGGCGTTTGTGAAGGATGACAGCATCATTAACAACAAGGTACTTGTCCTGTCATCTGAAAACGGTAAAAAGAGCGATACATACCCGATAGAAGAAAGTATTCGGAATGATATGCATTCCATGTGGCAGAATTACAAGGATAAGAAGCTCATCAGTGAGGAGAAATATAAACGCCTTACCCGTTCCACACCGTTTACCGAGGATGAGAAATATGCCTTCATCAACCGGCAGCTTACCCAGACCTCGCAGTCAAACAAGGCAGTTGCCGCGCTTTTGAAGGAACGCTTCCCCCATGCGGAAATTGTTTACAGTCGGGCACAACTGGTTTCCGAATTCCGTCAGGAATTTAAATTATTCAAGTCAAGAAGCTTCAATGACCTTCATCACGCTGTGGATGCATACCTGAATATTGTTACAGGCAATGTGTATGATATGAGATTCAGAAGAACCTGGTTCAATGTCAAGTCAAGGTACAGCATCAAAGTCCGAACGCTGTTTACCCATCCGGTGCTTTGCGGCAGCGAAACCGTGTGGGACGGTGAAGCGATGCTCGCCAAAGTTAAGGAAACCTCGGTTAAAAACACGGCTCATTTCACAAAGTATGCCTACTTTAAGCGAGGCGGTCTTTTTGACCAGCAGCTTGTTTGTGCGGCTGAGGGTCTGACACCCATCAAAAAAGGTATGCCGACCGAAAAGTACGGCGGTTACAACAAAGCCGGTGCCATGTTCTATATTCCCGTGCGGTATCAGGCAGGGAAAAAGAACGAAATCATCATTATGCCGGTGGAAATGCTTTACGGCAAAAGATTCCTTGCAGATGAAAGCTACGCCAGAGAGTACACTTTTATTCGGCTGAAACATATTCTCGGCAAAGAGGTCAACGAGGTATCGTTCCCCATGGGAATGCGTCCGTGGAAGGTGAACACCATGCTTTCGCTGGACGGCTTCCGGGTCTGCCTATCCGGCATATCAGATGGCGGAAAAAAATTGATCGCTCAATCGGCTGTGCCGTTTTCGGCGGATAAGTTCTGGCAGTATTATCTGAAAAAGCTGGAAATGCTCGTTAAAAAATCGGGCGATAACCCGGACTATGTTTTTTCGGAGAAGCTCGATAAGGTCACTGCCGAAAAGAATGTTGAGCTTTATGAAATCTATATTGATAAGCTCAAAAATTCCATCTATAAAAAACGCGCAAATTCCCCGCTCGCCGTTCTTGAAAACGGCAAGGGAAAATTTGAGGCTCTTTCGGTGACTGAGCAGGCCAAGGCACTGCTGAACATCCACCAGGTGTTCGGCAGGCTGGCAAGCGGCTGCGATTTGACGGCGATTGGCGGTACCTCAAAAATGGCTTCAACATACATAAGTTCAACCATTTCCAACTGGAAAAAGAATTATTCCGATGTGCGCATCATCGACTCCTCCGCTTCGGGGCTTTGGGAAAAGGTCTCCGGCAACCTGCTTGATTTATTATGAGCTGGCGAACGGTCATCATAGCCAACCAGTCCAAGCTTGACTATAAAATGGGGTTCATGGTGGTTCGTGGTGAAAATGTCTGCCGGGTTTCTCTGGAGGAAATAGCGGTTCTGGTGATCGAGAACCCGGCAGTTTCGCTGACGGGCTGCCTGGTGGAGGCATTGATTGAAAAAAAGGTCAGGGTGATTTTCTGCGATTCCAAAAGGAACCCCACTGCCGAGCTTGTGCCGCACCACGGCAGCCATGACAGCTCGGCAAAAATCCGCACACAGGCAAAGTGGCAGGAGCACACCAAGGCGGTTATCTGGCAGGAGATTATCAGCGAAAAAATCCGCAATCAGGCTGCCTTCCTGGCGCAGCTCGGCAAAATGCGGGAGTCGGCTTTGCTGACCTCATACATCGGTCAGGTGGAAATGCTGGACGCAACGAATCGGGAAGGTCATGCGGCCAAGGTCTATTTCAACGCTCTGTTCGGTATGGATTTCACAAGAAGCGCTGATATTCCCATAAATGCTGCGCTCAATTACGGTTACAGCCTGATTCTCTCCTCATTCAACCGTGAAATTGCAGCCAACGGCTACCTGACGCAGCTCGGCATCTTTCACGACAATATGTTCAATCACTTTAACCTGAGCTGTGATTTCATGGAACCGTTCCGGATTCTGGTGGATCGGTTTGTTTATGCGCAAATACCGACCGTGTTCGGCAAAGAGGAAAAGCACGACATCTGGCACATTCTGGAGGAATCCGTTTTGATCGACGGCACACATCAATTGGTGTCAAATGCCATAAAAATTTATACCCGCAGTGTTTTGGAGGCCATCAACGACGGCGACCCGTCCGAAATCAAATTTTTCAGTGTAAATGAAGACGGTGTGGAATGAGCAGCTTACGGTTTATGAGAATTCTTGTATTTTTTGATTTGCCGATGAAAACCCTTGAGGATATGCGAAGTTACCGAAAATTCAGAAAAGCCCTTATCAAAAACGGCTTTATTATGATGCAGGAATCGGTCTACTGCAAGCTGCTTACGACCCCGTCGGTTGAAAATTCCGTTCGGAACCTGATTCATAAAAACAAGCCGGAAAAGGGCATCGTTCAGACCCTGCTCGTGACCGAAAAGCAGTTTTCCAAAATGGAGTTTATCGTTGGCGAATGGAAAAACGATGTAATTAACAGTGACGAAAGGCTGATTGTGCTGTGAAGCTTGTCTACCCCGAAATAAATCATGTATTTGATACCGATAACGAAAAAATCAACTGCCTTATCATCGAAAACCAAAAGCTGTTTTCTTCGATTCTGGAGGATATTGACAGCCAGATGAACGGCTGTGAAGGGCTGCTTGTTTTATCTGAAAACAATAAGCCGCTCAGGGTCGATAAATCTCTCGAGGTGCTGACACAGTTTATTCCGTTTGAGCTGAACCGGAAAACAATTATCGGCAAAATTTCCGCCGAGCTTGAACGAAAAGCGGTTTCGGAGGAATTTTACGCCGAAACGCTGGAGCTTATGCGTGCGATAGAACAGCATCTTATGAAGCTTTCGTTTGACTTTTCCTGTGATATCGGCTACAATAAGCTCGATATCGGTTCTGTCATCAAAGCCTCAGGGGTCGAGGTGAGCAGCTCTTACCCGAGCCTTGGGGAAAAAATAATTGATTATTTTGAGCTGATATCTGAATTTGACCGAAAGAAACTGTTTGTTACGGTCAATTTGCGAAGCTATATTTCCGATATAGAAGCGTCGGAGTTCATGAAAACGGTTCTCAGCCACGGGTTTCATGTGATTATGCTTGAGGGCAGCGAACACACCCGCCTGGCGGAGGAAGCCGGATATATTATTGACGCTGATTTGTGTGAAATAAGTTATTGAACCTGGTTTGAATCCCGGTTACACGCTCTCGGGCGGTTACAGGCCGCCTTTGCCTCGAATTATGATTTGAGGTTTGAGAGCAGTGTAATTTCATAGGGTACTCAAACTTTCGTCTTGCGCCGGTTGATTCTGCTTGTGTTTGAGAGCAGTGTAATTTCATAGGGAACTCAAACTTTGTTTCTTTTGACCAAATCCAAGAATCAGTTTGAGAGCAGTGTAATTTCATAGGGAACTCAAACGTGCCGGATCGACATGGAATTGATAAGATCGTTTGAGAGCAGTGTAATTTCATAGGGAACTCAAACCAACACTATGGAATGCGAAGAACTCATCCTGTTTGAGAGCAGTGTAATTTCATAGGGAACTCAAACTGAGCAAATCGTCGGATATGTGCCACGGGTGTTTGAGAGCAGTGTAATTTCATAGGGAACTCAAACTTGTTCCGTGTCCTTGTCATTTAGCCCGACGTTTGAGAGCAGTGTAATTTCATAGGGAACTCAAACCCAGCGCTTGCTTCATTGCTGCCGCTGTTAGTTTGAGAGCAGTGTAATTTCATAGGGAACTCAAACAGAACGCAACGAGCAGCGAATTGCAGCCACGTTTGAGAGCAGTGTAATTTCATAGGGAACTCAAACCTGCGTTGTCAAAATTGTGGAGGACGGGAAGTTTGAGAGCAGTGTAATTTCATAGGGAACTCAAACATGAGTGAAAGTCAAGTTTAATCACTACTTGTTTGAGAGCAGTGTAATTTCATAGGGAACTCAAACTTTTTGGCGATTTTATTTAATAGTCGTATTGTTTGAGAGCAGTGTAATTTCATAGGGAACTCAAACTGACAGCATATTTGACAGACGGAAACGGTGTTTGAGAGCAGTGTAATTTCATAGGGAACTCAAACGACGAAAAGAAGTTCTGCCCGTACTGCGGGGTTTGAGAGCAGTGTAATTTCATAGGGAACTCAAACTCTTGCGGCAATCATTGTCGAACACATCACGTTTGAGAGCAGTGTAATTTCATAGGGAACTCAAACACAATAATAAGAAATTCCAATGCTTTCTGCGTTTGAGAGCAGTGTAATTTCATAGGGAACTCAAACCTGAAATCCGATAATATCCGGAATTATGGCGTTTGAGAGCAGTGTAATTTCATAGGGAACTCAAACGGTTGGAAAAACATTTTCAGAATCGTCCGTTTGAGAATAATAATCAAAATAGAATATAATACACCCGGTCTAACACTATTCTGATGCTTGACGGGTTATAAAAACGGAGGGATATATAATGATCGATAAAATATTAGCTTTATATATGACGATCGTCACCGTGTTTGGTTCGCTTTTCGGCATTGGTTCTTACCGCACCGATTACAAGGTTTTTTCAGATGTTGTCTATTCTGATGCAAGTGAAAGGAATGTTCTTGACCTCTATATACCGCAGGCGGCATATGAACGAGCGGAAAACGGATTCATTCTGTTCATTCACGGCGGTTCCTGGGTATCGGGCAATAAGGAAGATAAGGCAGTCGTGTGCATTGAAGCCGCCGCCAAAGGCTACATCGCCGCAACCATGAGCTATACGCTTTGTTCCGGCAAAGCAGCGGATACCTATTCGGTCGATACCGTTCTTGATGAAATAAGCCTTGCTATTTTGAAGGTGAAAGAATTCGCTGCCGAACAAGGCATAAAAATAACAAAGGTTGCTCCTTCCGGCTATTCTGCCGGTGCTCACCTCGCAATGCTGTATTCGTATTCGAGAGCCGATGAATGCCCCGTTGAACTTGCTTTCACCGCCAACCGGGTCGGTCCTTCCGATTTCAGCACAGAGGCATGGGGCAGCTCCGGCCCCATGCTTGCACGCACCCTTGCAGGCAGGGAGCTTGCCGCTAAGCTCAATGAAGATGAAATAATCGCATATGTTTCCCCTGTCACTTATGTTACAAAGAACAGCGTGCCTTCCCTTTTTGCTTACGGCGGCCTCGATGTTGTTGTTCCTGCCGGCAACAGGAAGTCCATATTGAACGCCTTCGATCATGCCGGAGCGAAATATGACTTTGTATTTTATCCGCTTAACGGACACGGTCTCAAAATCAACCGCATCACTCCGGCGGCCAAACAATATTCGGCAAAGCTCTTTGAATATTGTGAAAAGTATTTTTGATCGCAGCCTGCAATCGGCAAACTTCTGTTGAGGTTTGCCGATTTTTTATTTTGATCGTGAAACCGCATAACTTATAAAAAAGTCAATCGCATCTGCCTGTTAATAAAGCTGCTATTCTTTGTGACAAAAAGAAAAAGCTCTGACGGTTAAATCAGAGCTAAGTAAATAAGGAAAATGAGCGGCACTTGACACCGTCCACAATCTTAAATAATCACTAAATAAAAAGCTGAATTACAGCACAATTTCCGTTTTTCCGCAGCCGATTTCACGAACCAGACCACCAATCGTAACGGTGGCGGTGCAGCCCTCGGGCACGGCAAAGGTGTAGCGGATCTTGTCACCCTCGTGCTTCCAGCCGCTTTCGATCCTGCCGTAACGGCTGTCAAACGATGCTTTGGCGTAATCCAGCCGCTTATCGGCAACAGGCGCAAAAAGAATATGCTTGTAGCCGGGCTTCTCCGGGTCGGGGTTGATGCCAGCCACGCTGCCGAAGAGCCAGTCGCAAACTGCACCGTAGGCATAGTGGTTGAATGAATTCATTTCCGCACTCCACATCGTGCCGTCGGGCTTCAAGCCGTCCCAATGCTCCCAAATCGTGGTGGCACCCTGCGTGATCGGGTAAAGCCAGCCGGGGTATTCACGGCGCAGCAGGAGCATATAGGCGGTTTCGGAATAGCCGTATTTGCACAAAACATGATTCAAAAACGGTGTGCCGACAAAGCCCGTTTCCAAGTGACCGCATTCGCAAACCATGCGGTTAAGCTGGGCGGCAACCTTGGGGCGGTCTGCCTCGGGGCAGATTTCAAACGCAAGCGTCAACACACAGCCCGTTTGCGAATCCACCTTCATGACGCCGTTTTCCATGTATTCACGGCAGAAAGCTGCTTTGAAATCCGGAATGCGTTCTTCATAATATGAAACATCCAAACCGAGAACATGACCGGCATTGACCAAAAGCTGTGTTGAATAAACGGCGTAAGCGCAAGCAACCACATCATTGGTGGTCTTGTATCCGTCCAAGGTCAACCAATCACCGAAGTGCCATTCATTGCACCAAAGGTCATTGGTGGTATGCTGGTCAATGTAATCCACCCATTTTTTCATACTGCGGAACTGGCGCAGCAAAAGAGCCTTGTCACCGTAAGCCAGATACATCTGCCACGGAATAACGGTGGAACAATCCGACCAAGCGGAAGAGCCGCCGCTGCGGTCGGAAAAGGTGTTCGGGATCACATTCGGCACCATGCCGTTGGCATACTGATCGTAATTCAGATCCTCCAGCCACTTTTTGAAGAACCGTTCCACATCGAAAATATAGGCGGCGGTGCGTGCAAACACCTGTGCATCTCCCGTCCAGCCCAGGCGTTCGTCCCGCTGCGGACAATCCGTCGGCACATCCAGGAAGTTGCCTTTCTGACCCCAGACGGTATTTTGAAACAGCTGATTGACCATCGGGTCGGAGCATTCAAACCAGCCGGTGCGCTTCAGGTCGGAATGAACGACAACAGCTGTAAAGTTTTCAAGCTTTACCTCCTCAGGCCAATCCTCCAGACGGATGAAGCGGAAGCCGAAAAAGGTGTGCAGCGCCTTGTGCGTATGCGGCTTGCCGTCGCAGATGAAGCGCATCTCCTGTTTGGCAGAACGCAGATTCTCCGTGTAAAAATTACCGGCGGCATCCAGCACCTCGGCGTGCTTGATACAGCAGGAGTCGCCCTTTTTGCCGCAGATGTTAAATTCCACATAGCCGGTCACTTCCTGACCAAAATCCAGAACCGTTTCGCCCAGCGGTGTGGTGATGATCTTCTGCGCCGGGATACGCTCGTGCGTGATCACATCCTCGCCTTCCTGCGGAACGAGGTAGTTTGTGCGCAATTCGGATTTGACTGCATTTTTTTCAAAACAGGGCTTGAAATTGGCGTCGTAAATTTCGCCGTCATAAATGGTGCTGAAACGAATCGGGCTTTCGGAAACCAGCCAGCTTTCATCAGTCGTCAGGTATTCCACCGTGCCGTCTGCTTTAGTCAAAGCAACGGAAGCAATCACCGGCAGGGTGCTTGAACCGTTGGCACGGAAGCTGTCGAATTTTGTCCAGCCGAGACCCACGGAAATTTCCAGAACATTTTTGCCCTCTTTCAGCTTCAGCTCATAATTCTGAAACTGGATGCGGTTGGAATAGCTCGTCCAGCCGGGTGCCATCACCCAACGGCCGACCTCCTCTCCGTTGAGAAAAGGCTTGTAGGTGCCGTAGGCCGAAACCGACATCACCGCCGAAACGACACCGTCCGCCGAAAACTCCCTGCGGTAAATGGCGACACCGTTTTCCAGCGGTTCGGGCAGCTCAATGAACTGTGAGCGGTAAATATGGTCTTTCATGATAATTCCTCCTCTATGCTTTCTAATCGCTGCTGGGCGTCTGCCCAGGAATCCATCAACTGTTCCATACGCTGATTCAGCTGTGCAATTTCTCCGGTCAGAGCCATCACTTTTTCGTAATCGGCGGAAACCTCCGGGTTTCTGAGCAGCTCGTTCGCCTGTGCGGTTTTCTGCTCACATTCGGCGATTTCCTCCTCGGTTTTTCGGCAGAGTGTTTTCAGCTTGCGCCGTTCACTCTCCCGCTCCTTGTTCAATTTGTAGGTGTTCACCTTGGGCTGCGCTTTTTGCGGCCTCGGTGCCTGTGTCTTTCGCTGCTCCATGCGAAGCAGATACTCGTCATAGTCGTTCCCGAACGGCTCGACCCCATCGGGATTCAAACGCAGAATGCGTGTGGAAAGCTTGTTGATAAAGTAACGGTCATGGGAAACGATGAGCATCGTTCCGTTGTAATCGAGCAATGCCTGCTCTAATGCTTCCCGTGAAGTAATGTCCAAATGATTGGTCGGTTCATCCAAAAGCAGCAGATTGTATCCGCCGAGCATGAGCTTGAGCAGAGCCACTCTCGCTTTTTCGCCGCCGCTGAGAGAACCGACGGTCGCATATACATCATCATTGCGGAACAAGAAAGCCGCCAACGCACTGCGCACCTGCGTCTG
>JAZUJI010000170.1:0-7612 GCA_045642685.1 Acutalibacteraceae bacterium
GAAGCTGTACATCAATGTGCTTGCCCTCGTGCTGTAAATCCATGGTCTGTCCGCCCATCATGCCAAGATAACCGGCGCAGTCCGCCAATACACTCACACAGGAAAGCAGCCGTTCGGGTGCGATTTTTGCTTTTGCCGCAACTGAAAATGCAAGCGACAGCAATCCGTCACCGGCGAGCAAAGCCGTTGCTTCGCCAAACTGCTTGTGGCACGACGGCTTGCCGCGGCGAAAATCATCATCATCCATGCACGGCAAATCATCGTGAATCAGGGAATAGGTGTGAATCATTTCCAGTGCACAGGCAAGCGGAAGAGCACGGGGAACATCACCGCCGCAAAGGCGGAAAAATTCAAGCAGCAGCATCGGCCGCACACGCTTGCCGCCGTTTTTCAGGCTGTATCGCATAGCCTGCGCCACCGCATCCCGTTCATCGCCGCACAACGGAACATAAACATCCAGCGCATCATTTATCAGCGTGATATATTCTTCTTGTGTATAGGATTTAATCAAGATAAGCCACCTCAGAACCGTCTGTATTCAGCTGAACCACCGCAGCCTCTGCCTTTTCAAGGCAGGCTTTGCAATACAGAGCCAATTCATTCGCTTTGGTATAAAGCTCCATCGACTCTTCCAGAGGAATATTTCCCTGTTCCAGCTTCATTACGATCTCTTCCAGCTTTTTCAAAGCTGTTTCATAGGTCATTTTGCTCATTTTTCTGCCTCATTCCAAAATTTTCAGCGGTTGACATTCCAAGCATCCGTCCGACAAACGAACGGTGACCGTTTGCTTCAAATCAATTTGTTTTACGGAATCTGCCACATGAGAATCCTGTGAAACAACCGCATACCCACGCATCAACACCTTTAACGGGCTGAGGGCATCCAGCTTTGCACAGCGTTCGGCAAACTCCTGTTTTGCCGAAGCAAGGCTCCTGCTCTGCGCCGTATTCAAACGCAGCCAAAGTGAATCCAGCGCCAGTTTTCCGTTTTCAATATAGGCAAGCGGATTTTTGAGAAACGGCGAAGCGGAAAGCAATTCCACTTTTCGTTTTTCTTCGGCAAGCTTTTCTTTCACCATACTTCCGGCGTGGAGGAGTAAGCCCGAAACATAGGCGTACTGCTCCTGCCATTCCGGCACAGCAAGCTCTGCCGCAGCCGACGGCGTCGGCGCACGCAAATCCGCAACAAAATCACAAATGGTAAAATCGGTTTCGTGACCGACGGCTGAAATGACCGGTATTTCGCTTCGGTAAACCGCCTGCGCTACCGCCTCTTCGTTAAAAGCCCACAAATCCTCTGCCGAGCCTCCGCCGCGGCCGACAATCAGTACATCCGATGCGTGATACTCGTTAAACAGGTCAATCGCCCGGGCTATCTGACCGGCTGCGGAAGCACCCTGTACCTGAACGGGGAAAAACACAATTCTGGCAAGCGGAAAACGGCGGGAAAGCACTTGAAAAAGGTCACGAACCGCCGCCCCGGTCGGCGAAGTGATAATACCGACACGCATCGGACAAGACGGAATCGCCTTTTTATGCTCCTGCGCAAAAAAGCCCTGCGCCTCCAGAGCAGCTTTCCGCTGCTCGAATGCAACCGCCAGAGCACCGGCGCCGTCCGGCTGCATATCATCGGCATACAACTGATACTGCCCGTCCCGTTCAAAAACCGAAACACGACCTTTGACCAAAACACGCATACCGTTTTCGGGCATAAAGCGAAGCCTTTGCGCACCGGAACGAAACATAACAGCCTTGACGGCAGAAGAATCATCTTTAAGAGTAAAATAGAAATGACCGGTACGGTAATGATTGGTGAAATTTGAAATCTCACCGACTAAATATACGGATGAAAGATGTATGTCACCTTCAAAAAGGGACTTAATGTATGTATTGAGCTGCGTGACCGTCAGAATCGGTGTATTTTTCATATGTGCATCAAGCCCTCCCGAACGGCGGTCAGCACCGCAATACCGGCAGCATTATCGCAGGAAAAAGCCGGCTGAGCAAAAACGGCACCGTACTTTTCGCCTAAAGTCCGGCTGATAATACGGCTGCTCATCACGCCGCCGGAAAAAACAAGCGGCAGATGACCATATTCCGACAAAAGACGCTGTGTCATTTCGTCAAGCGTAACACAGAGAAACTGGATACAGAATTTTGCAATCCGCTCCGGGCGTTCCCCTGCATCCATCATAGCCCGACATTTATTTTCGACCCCGGAAAGAGAGCAATTCACGCCCTTTAACACGGGTTTGATTTTGAACGAATCTTCGCACTGACACGCCAAATCATCTAAAGCCTGTCCGGCGGGAAAACGCAGCCCGAGCATAACACCGCAGCGATCAACAGCCTGTCCGGCTTTCAAATCAAGAGAAGAAGCAACCAGCTGAATATTCGGCATTCCGTTGCAATCCGGTTCGACAAGCAGAGCATCTGTTGTGCCGCCGGAAACATGAAACGCCAGAAATCGCTCACGCAGCAAATCCAAACGGTTTGCCGAAAACAAAGCCGCTGCAATATGACCCTGCTGATGAGAAAAGCGGTGAAGCTCGGCAGAACCGGCAGAAGAAAACGCCTGTGCGGCGCTAATGCCCGCCAGAAAGCAGGGCATATATGAGCCTTTCTCCGTGCGTGGAGCGGATGACACGCCGACCGCTCTGACACCGGCAAGCGAAACAGTCTGCTGAAGTTTTTCAAAAAGCTCCGGCAGTTGAACCGTATGATGAAACACCGCATCGGACTGACGCAGCCCGAGCTGACCTTCCGCCACCGGCAGCAGCCTTTTTTGCTGGATCATCTCGCCGCTGTCCGTATCAAACAATGCAAGAGATGTGGTGTAGTTGCTTGTGTCAATTCCGAGAATCTTCGGCATTACTGCGCCCTCGTAACCGTGCCGAGAATACCGTTGACAAAAGACGCATCCTCGGGAGAAGCATATTTTTTGGCAAGCTCAACCGCTTCATTGATTGAAACGCCAGAAGGGATATCGTCTAAATAGAGGATCTCCGTTAAAGCAAGACGAATCACCGCCAAGGACACCTTGGGAATACGGTTAATTTTCCAGCCTCTTGCATAATTGCTGATTTGTTCGTCGATCGCCTGCATATTTTCACAGGCTGCATGAACGACGGAATCGGAATATTCATCTTCTTCATACACACCGAATTCCTTTGCCAGTTCCATCAGCTCGCTCATATCGGCCTGGGGATTGAACGATTTTTCAAACAGCAAAACAAATGCCTGTTCTCTTGCTTCGCGTCTCGTCATGTGCTATCCTCCGTAAAAAAGCCCTCCGCACCGTTGCAGAGGGCTGAAAATAAACCGTTTGAAATGTGTAAAGGTACAATCGTATCACGACGCCTGCAACAACACCGTATACAATGGTAGTATATCACAGGTTTCTGAATTATACAAGAAAATATACAAAAAAATTATACATTTTTCGCAGGCTGCTATTTTGCTTCATAAACGGTTATGTTTTCCGTGGTGATCGAGGTATGCTTCAGCATAATTTCCTTAATCTGCAAAATAGAAGAAGAATCCAACGAACCCTGCGTGCAGGCAATTTCCGCCGTATCACTGTTGATCAACACAACACATTCAAAGCCGCACTTTGTCTGTATCAGAGTTTCAATATCTGCCTCCAGCTTGATCGACGAGGTCAGCTGAGCCAGACTTTTCGTCGCCGCATCCACAGCCGACTGGGAAGCTGACGGGTTCTTTATGACATCATTAAGCTTTTCAAATGCTTCATCATGTGCCTTATTGCGGGATACTCTTGAACGGTTCAGAACGGCTGAAGTATCTTCCGAAGCCGGTACCGCACTGACATACTGTGCATCCCCGATCGTGGAATAGCCGATTTCTGTGGTTTCCTGCGCTTTCGCACCGGCTGCCGACGCTTCCGGCTTGGTAAAATACCAGTTAATAAAAACCGCCGAGCCAAGTGCCAGCACCAATGCAGACAGGATGATTTGCCTTTTTTTGATAATTACGCTCATGGAAATGCTCCTTTTCTTCATTGAATTTTCGTTACGCTGATATGATTCATGCCCACATCCAGCACCGCCGCAAGCATTTCGCTCACTGCATCTGCCACCTCTTTGTTTCCTCCGCCCTCGCAAGTGACCGCAACCCCGCGCACACGGGGCGTTACAGTGCGCAGAACCAAACCATCCTCCCGGTTTTCTTCATCTAAAATAATGTACTCGTTTTTCTCATCGCTTGAATCCGTATCAAGCGACAGGCTTCCGTTTCTGGCATAAACCGTTTCATAGTCGCAGTCCAACATCACAAACACCTGCGCACGACCGGCGCCACTGACAGAGGACACCATGGAAGCAATTTTTTCTTCTAACTGCCTGGTATACCGTTCTTCATCAAATGCCTGCGTTTCGGTGCAGCTTTCGTCAGCCTGTTTGGTCGATACGCTCGGGAACAATGCCGACACACCGAGAAGAAAAATCCCGAGAACCGCCAGCAGAGCGATCATTCGCTTCTTTTTGTCCTTTTTTAACTGCCGGATCCATTCAGGTATCTTCGTTTTCATCCACTTCGGCATTTTCTACCTCCCTGACCGTCGGATGCACCGAAAAACTGCGATATACAAAATCATCAATTTTTCCCGTCTGCCCCGCTGTGTCGTACAAGACTATTTCTATGCGCTTGACCGTGATATTATTATCTTTATCGATCGAAATGCTCGGTTTTACCGAATGTGCTTTCACGCCGATCGATTCCGTGTAAGTGAAAATTGATGATATGATCTCCCGTTCAAGCGTTTCTTTAACGGTCTGCTCCAATGCTTCCTGCGCATCATATTCATCAAGCAATGATGCCAGACCGTCCTGTGCCTGCTTTGAATGAGTCATCCACCCGGAAAGTGGAGCAAAAAAGGACAGAAGAAAAATCAATGATAAAAACACCTTCATCGGTTTTTCAAAATTACCCTTTGGCAGCAGGAATTCAACCACACCCGCTAAAACCGATGCTGCGATCAGCGATGCCGCCCAACTTCGTATCACCTGCATTTAACCACCTGCCGCATTTTTTATGACAAGGATCAAGCCGACTGAAAGCACCATCACAACACTTGTCAGCACAAGCGTTACATTCAGCAGCGTCAGTCCGCCGGAAAGATTCCGCAGCAATTCCGCCGGCTTGGATAAACCGAACAGCTCTGAAACACAAGCAAGGAGATTCACCGTCAGCAGCCACAGCAGCCCCTCGGTAAGCACGGGCAGCGCAATGAGAAGAATACAGACGATTGCAAAAACCGCCGCTGTATTTTTTACCAGATTCATACTGCCGATAAGAGAAAGATAGGCATCGCTCACCGCCGAACCGACTACCGGGATCGCCCTGCCGATAATAAACCGGATCCCCCGTACTGCCACCGTATCCGCTGAAGAGGCAAGCGTACCCTTGAGCACAAGCATCGTAACAAATACCGTCGAAGCAAGGCTCATCAGAAAAATTCCGCCTTTTTTGATAAATGAGATTGCCTTCTCCAAACAAACGGAATCGGAAAACGACGAAACAAGGCCGAGAGCAAACATCGTTTGAATCAGCGGACGCACCGTGTTCTGCACGAGCTGTACCGTTCCCTGCGCCATGGCAAAGGTGAGTGTATTGTAGCTCAATGCAAGAGTCGGACTGCCGCTTGCCGTGATCACAACGGCAAGCACGGGGATCAAAGCCAGCATCAGGTTACTTTGCGCCGACACAGCCGATGCCAGACGGACAATACAGGTCGTCATCGGCACTGCGATCACTAATGCCAGCACCACACAGCCGATGCGCATAACCGATTGGTTCAAAGCAGTTTGTCCGCTCAAAAACGACTGCGCAACGGCGAGCATCAGCAAAACCGTTGCTGCCGAACAAGCTGTTTTCAGCGGGGAACGGTACTCTCTGCGCACTACCTCTGAAAACAACGACAGGATTTGCTTCGGTGAAATGCGAAAAAGCGAATCAAAATCCACCGAATCGATCCCGAGCTGTTCCAAAAGCTCCCGATCCTCTGCCGACAAGGCATCCATCAAATGAACCGCACCGCTTGTCTTCATTTGTTCTTCATATTCCGCCGGTTTTTCTGCCGCATAGCCCGAAAGTCCGAAAAGAACCGCCAGCATAGCCGCAAGCAAAACACAAACACCGAACCGTTTCATTCTTCCGTACCTATCAGCTTCAACGCAAGCTGTGCCAAAACCGTAAGAAGCGGCAGCGTCATCAGCAGCAGCGATACACGCCCTGCCAGCTCGACACAAAAACGCACGGCACTGTTCCCGGAATCCGAACAGATTTCACTTGCGACCCCGCAGCTCAACGACACGATCAGTGCCTTGAGCAATAAAGAAAGATAACCGCTGTCAAAATTCATCAGCGCAGAAAGCTTTCTGGTCTGTGACATCAGCTCCAAAATAGAGGATGAAATACATGCAAGTAAAATCACCACCGTCCCGAGCTGAATCAGCAAAGCCATATCCGAACGATAGGATGCAACCAGCTTCACCAACACGCAGGACAAAACGGCGACCGACACGATTTTTACGATTTCCATACTTAAAAATCCATAATCCTTTTCAAAATTGAAAGCAAATCCGCCACTTCGGGCAGCAGCATCATCAAAATCACCAGCACACCTGCCAAAGCGGTAAGCATTGCATATTCTTCCCGGCCGGAGCGTGAAAGGATCTGATGCAGCACCGCCACCGAGATACCGATGATTCCGATTTTCAAGATCAACGCAACATCCATTACTTTTTCTCCGTTTTGTTTTTATGGTGATATCGCATGATTATGGCGTTCGGTGCTGCCTTAAAGAATCAGCGCAAAAAGCAGCAAAGCCGCAATCACCGAACAGCCGTAATACAACCGCTTACATTCGCTATACCGTTTTTGAGCAGCTTCCAGCCGCTGTGCAAGCGCAAGCCGGTACCGTTCGCATAAAATCAGCTGTGTATCCGTATCGGTCGTACCAAGACTCTTACCGAACTGTATAAGAAGTGACTTTTCCTCCTGCCGCAAAGCAAGTGTCCGGGCGTTTTCAATGCAATTTTTCCACCCCAGCGAAAAATCGGATCGTGTTTCCTTCGGCACAGTTTTCAAAAAGGTCAGCGCCGAAAATGCCTCGTTTTCCGCAGCCCGCTGCAAAATATCCGGCAGAGGAAAACAGCCGTATCCGATTTCGGCGGAAATGGTTTGAATCAAATCAACACATTGTGCAAGCTGAAGAGCCCTGTTTTTCTGCCGAAAGACCGTTTGAAAACCGGTCATTCCGATCGAAAGCGAAAGCATCGCCGCTCCGAGAAGCCTGACCAAGCAATTCACCTGCCGATCGGTAATATTGAATCGTGCCGGGATGATCCCGGTCAGAAAGAAACGCAGCACCTCCGAACATTCCGCTGCTCAGCAGCCGTTTTACTGTTTGCTTTTGCATCAGATCATTTTCTGAAAGAGCGTGAACACTCAGGAAGAAGGATACGCCGCTGTGGAATCCGGTTTCCATTGCTTCTGCTTCGCTCATTCGGCTCACTTCATCCGTCACCACAAAATCCGGTGACAGGCTGCGCAGAGCTATTATTACCGCCTGACTTTTCGGGTAACCGGT
>JAZUJI010000171.1:0-4682 GCA_045642685.1 Acutalibacteraceae bacterium
TGCCTTTCGGTTTTGTCTTGCAACTCTACCTTAACACAGGTTCGCTCTATTCGCTTCTCTTTTTTTCCTTACTGTCTCACATCATTGTAACACATACAATTCACCTTGACATATATTTGAAGATTTGATACATTACAATCAATCTGAACTGTCAGGAGATTTTTCGCCATGAGCCGATATTATGACCGCTTTTCCTTTTCCTGTGACCCGAAAACTGCCGAAAGCTGCGTAATCACCAAACCGGGTGTTCGGTTTTCCGTGCTCACGCCCTCGCTGCTCCGTGTCGAAATCAACAGCGATCAAAGCTTTTGCGATGAACCGACCCAGGCGGTATGGTTCCGCAATTTTGAACAGCCTGCGTTCACCGTTTCCGAAAACGGAAGTATCGTCACAATTCGAACTGAGCAAGCCGAATTTTTCTTTTCTCTTTCACAGAAGAAAATGAAAAAGATTCTGCTTGCGGACGGACGAACCGTGACCGATTTTCAGAAAGGAAATCTGAAGGGTACCTGCCGCACGCTTGACCGAACCGACGGCAGCGCACGGTTAGGCAGCGGTGTAGTGTCAAAAAGCGGTGCGGCGGTTCTGGATGATTCCGACACGCTGATTCTGACACAGGATGTACATTTCAAAAAGCGAAACGGCGGAAAGGACTTGTACTTTTTCGCATACGGCTTCGACTACCGAAGTGCGGTGCGTGACTTTTTCCGGCTGACCGGTATGCCGCCGCTCATTCCCCGCTATGCGTTGGGCAACTGGTGGAGCCGGTACAAAGCCTACACGCAGGAAGAATACCTGTCCCTGATGAATCAATTTGAGCAAAAGCAGATTCCTCTGACCGTGGCAACGGTCGATATGGATTGGCATTGGGTAAAAGTCGCCGAACGATTCGGAAAAGAAAGCCGCCCGAAAAACACAAACGGAAGCCTGTCGGCGGCATTTTTCGATAAATGGGTTCCCGGCTGGACCGGTTATTCCTGGAATACGGATTTATTTCCCGATCCGCAGAAATTTTTGGACACGCTAAAAGAGAAAAAGCTGAAAATCACGCTCAACATCCATCCGTCCGCCGGAGTTCGCTTCTATGAGGACGCTTACGAACCGTTTTGCCGCTTTATGGGGCTTGACCCCGAACAGAAAGAGCAGATCCTTTTTGATGTCACCGATGAAAAATTCATCGAGGGCTACTTCCGCTTCCTCCACCATCCGCACGAAGAAAGCGGCGTTGACTTTTGGTGGATCGACTGGCAGCAGGGAAAAAAGAGTGCCATGCCCGGGCTGGATCCGCTTTGGGCATTAAACCACTATCACTATTCCGACAGCCGAAAAAGCAAAAAACGGCCGCTGATCCTCTCCCGCTTTGCCGGTGCCGGCTCGCACCGCTATCCGCTCGGCTTCTCGGGCGATACCAAACAGACCTGGCGTTCTCTGCGTTATCAGCCGTATTTCACCGCCACCGCCTCCAACATCGGTTACACCTGGTGGAGTCACGACATCGGCGGTCATTGCGGCGGCTGCCGGGATGATGAATTGTATCTGCGCTGGCTTCAGTACGGCGTATTCAGTCCGATCAACCGGCTGCACTCCACGGCAAACGAATTTATGGGAAAAGAACCGTGGAAATACCGCTCCTCCGTTGAAAAAACGGCGGTTGAATTTTTGCGGCTGCGCCGCCGCCTGATTCCCTATCTCTATTCCATGAATTACCGTACCCACACGCAAGGTCGTGCTTTGATCGAGCCGATGTACTACGCCTGCCCCGAAGAAGATGCCGCCTATCGGGTAAAAAACCAGTTTCTGTTCGGCAGTGAGCTGATCGTCTGCCCGGTCACACGACCTGCTGACCCGAAAAGCGGTTTGGCTCCGGTTCGGGTCTGGCTGCCCGAAGGGCGTTACACCGACTTGTTCACCGACCGCATTTACAACGGCGGCTGTGAAATCACTCTGTTCCGGGACGAGGACAGCATCCCCGTTCTGGCACACGAAGGAACGATCCTTGTGCTGGACTGTGACGGCGTTTCCAACGGCTGTGAAAACCCGAAAGCACAGGAAGTTTTGATTTTTCGAGGGAACGGAACCTTTCAGCTGTATGAAGATGACGGCGAAACGACCGATTACGAAAGCGGACATTTTGCCGTGACCGATTTCTCTGTTTCCGAGCATGGAAAGGATTTGCACTTTACAATTTTGCCGATCAGCGGTGATTCCTCTGTTTTACCGGAGGCAAGGCAATACAAGCTGTCTTTTCGGGATGTAACCGCCTGTGAACGGCTTGAAATCACCATAAACGGCGAACCGTTTTCCGTTAAGACCGTAACGGAAAATCAATCGGTAACGACTGTATTAAAGGGGATCTTACCATCTGACCGGGTAGATGTAAAGCTGTTTAACATTACAGAAAGAAAAAGCAGAAGTGAGAAAGAATATCGAATCGACCTGCTCTCCCGCTTGCAGGGAAGAAACGGAATCAAAAAAATGCGCTTCACCGGACTGGTAAACGACAACACCAAAACGCCTGTTTCCCCACGGCTCAAAGAAATGTTCAAAGAATTCTCTCATCTTTATTAAGGTTTGGCAACAACGGTTGAAAAGTGCTTCGCAAAAGCTTATGATTACAGGGATTCAGGAGGTGAAAGCCTTGAACCGCTTGTTAAAGCACTATGCCTTTTCCCGTTCGGAGAAACTGTTTCAGGATGAGTTTTTTCAAACAGCAAAACCGATTTTTGATACGCCCGAATTTCAGTCTCTCGGGCAGTATCCGCAGCACAACGATGTCAGCCGTATCACACACATTCTCAGCGTTGCCTATCTCAGCTCAAAAATTGCCGAACATTGGGGCATTGACCGGGAACGCACCATCCGGGCAGCCATGCTCCACGATTTGTTTTATTATGACTGGCACGACGGGGATTGGTCGCACCGTCCGCACGGCTTGCGTCACCCCCGCTTTGCGCTGGTCAATGCAAGACAGCTTTGCGGCAGCCGTTTAGACAAGCGAACGGAAAACGCCATCCTGCGCCATATGTGGCCGCTCACACCTGTTCCGCCGAAATATGCCGAGGGCTATGCGCTGACAATAGCCGACAAAATCTGCGCCTCGTTTGAGTTATACTACACCCGTACCCCTGCACGCCGAAAGAAAATGCAGGAGATGATCGAGCAAATCAATGAAACCGAGGCGAATCAAGGATGACCGAAACCATTGTTTTTTACTGTCTTTCCTTTTTTATATACAGCACAATCGGCTGGTTTGCCGAATCGTGCTATTGTTCCGTAAAACCCAAAAAATGGGTGAACCGCGGCTTTTTGTACGGACCTCTTTGCCCGATTTACGGGTCGGGTGCCGTACTCCTGTCGGTCGCACTCGGGCGTTTTTCCA
The DNA here is from genome assembly GCA_045642685.1 of Acutalibacteraceae bacterium. GTDB lineage: Bacteria > Bacillota > Clostridia > Oscillospirales > Acutalibacteraceae > UBA8612. The sequence goes on from JAZUJI010000171.1 coordinate 3,380, forward strand.
AACTGCCGCTTTACCGGCACGGTTTTAATTTCACTCCCCTGCTCATCTTTTTTCTCGGTGCTCTGCTTGCCGATGTGCTGGAATACCTGACCAGCCTGCTCATGGAAAAGCTGTTTCACGCACGGTGGTGGGATTATTCCGGCAAAAGATTCAACCTGCAGGGACGCATCTGCCTGACACACACGCTGTACTGGGGCGGTGCGGCACTTATTTATCTGTATTGCATCGACCCGGTCGTCAGTTCCCTGCTTCATTTGCTGACACCGTTCGTCCGTTCACTCATCACCGGCATCATCTTGTTTGTTTTTCTGATTGATTTGATTTTAACCATACAAAAAACCGCTGACCTGCGAAAGCTGACCGTAAAAATCGACTTTTTGACTGCGGAAATCAAAAAGCACAAAGCGCAGGCAAAAAGCAAAACCTCCGAAGCGGCAAACGAATTATCAGCCGAGATAAGGGAACAGATCGAAGCCGTTCTGGAACACGGCCTCAGGCTGTTCATGCAAAATCCGCTCGGCACACCGCTGAACGAAAAAGCAAAACAGAAAAGGCAGCAAGCCATTCGTTTCTTTCGGATCAACCCCGGTCTTCGTCACCGCATTTCAGAAAAGATGGATGAACTTAAAAAGCTGACCGAACGCTTCCGTTAAAAAAAGCATCCGCACCGTTTTTCGATGCAGATGCTTTTCTCTTTTTATCGAACGGACTCAGCCGATCACACGCACACGATACACACCGTCTGCTTTGATATCGGCTTCATCACCGCTCCAATCGGCAACCGTGTAGCTGATTCCCTTGCGGGAGGCGGTAGCGACATTGGATGCCTGTGTACCGAACGCTGCGATGACGCTTGCCAATGCGGATTCTTCGTGAATCACGCAAATGCGCTTGCCCTTCGGGGCGGCAAGCTTCATTTCGGGCAGATTGACAGAGTTGACGATCTCGCCCTTTTCCAGGTAGGCGATCAATTCTTTCGCTGCCATAACCGCACAGTTGTCCTCCGATTCCGGCGTTGATGCACCCAAATGCGGAATTGCCACAACCCCGGGAGTACCGATTTGGTCATCGGTCGGAAAATCAGTCACATAAGCGGCAGCCTTTCCGCTTTCCAATGCGGAGAGAATGGCGGCATTATCGACCAGCTCACCTCTTGCGAAGTTGAGGATGCGCACGCCGTCTTTCATCATGGCGATGGTATCGTTATTGATGCACCCTTTCGTGCTCGGAATACAGGGAATATGAAGCGTCAGATAATCGGCGCAGGCATAAACCTCCTCGGCAAAGTCGGATCGTAGCCATG
>JAZUJI010000172.1:0-25186 GCA_045642685.1 Acutalibacteraceae bacterium
GATTTTGCAGGAAGGATGTTGTATAATCAAAGAAAAATTTACCAATACTGTTTGATACGGGAGAAGAGAAGATGAAAGATATTTTTGAGGCACCCTTTGTGCAGGAAATGAGAAAGACGACCGCCAATATGTATCGCCTTGGCTGGGATGAGCGCAACGGCGGCAACATCAGCCTGATGGTCGAGGAAGCAGTCGCCGCCGAATACCTCGATTTGAACAAGGTCATTCGCACGATTCCGACCGGCTTCGATGCCAAACCTTTAATCGGCAAAATCTTTATCGTTACCGGTACGGGCAAGTATTTTAAGAATGTGATGGATGACCCCGAAACGAACCTCGGTGTGATCCGTATCGCACAGGACGGCACGACCGCCGAGCTGCTCTGGGGCTACAAGGACGGCGGAAAATTCACTTCCGAGCTGCCGGCTCATCTGATGAGCCACATGGCACGGCTGAGCGTTGACCCCGAAAACCGTGTGGTGATGCACTGCCATCCGACCAACACGCTTGCCATGAACTATGTGCATGAGCTGGACGAAAAGAAATTCACCCATTCACTTTGGGAAATGTGCACCGAGTGCATCGTTGTGTTCCCGGATGGTGTCGGTGTTTTGCCGTGGATGCTCTGCGGCACAAACTCCATCGGTGAAGCAACTGCCGAAAAGATGAAAGAGTTTCGTCTGGTCGTTTGGGGAATGCACGGCATTTACGGCGCCGGTAAGACCATGGATGAAACCTTCGGCCTGATCGAAACGGTCGAAAAGGCGGCGCAGATCTATATGCTCACCGCTCATTTGCCTCGCATCAACACCATCAAGGACACCGAAATGGTGGAGCTTGCCGAATTTTTCGGCGTAAAATATCGCAAAGATTTTTTGAACCTTTGAGAAAATAAACGGTGCGGTGCGCCGTAATATAACGGAGGTATGTGAAATGTCCAATCGCTTTGTACTCAATGAAACCAGCTATCACGGCAAGGGAGCCATTCAGGAAATTGCAGCCGAAGTCAAGGGCAGAGGCTTTGCAAAATGCTTTGTTTGCTCCGACCCGTCTTTGATTGAGTTCGGTGTGACGAAAAAAGTGACCGATGTTCTGGATGCGGCTGCGATTCCCTATGAGATTTACAGCAACATCAAGCCCAATCCCACAGTGGAAAATGTCAAATGCGGCGTAGAAACATTCAAGGCTTCCGGCGCAGACTGCATCATTGCGATCGGCGGCGGCTCCTCCATGGATACGGCAAAGGCCATCGGCATCATCATCAAAAACCCCGAATTTGCCGATGTTGTTTCGCTTGAGGGCGTTGCACCCACAAAGAACAAGTGTGTTCCGATCATCGCCGTTCCCACAACAGCCGGTACGGCTGCTGAGGTTACAATCAACTATGTCATTACCGACACCGAAAAAAACCGCAAGATGGTTTGCGTGGATGTGCATGATATTCCCGTGGTTGCCGTTGTTGACCCGGATATGATGTCCTCCATGCCCAAGGGTCTGACGGCCGCAACCGGCATGGATGCCTTGACGCACGCTATTGAGGGCTATATCACCAAGGGTGCCTGGGCAATGAGCGATATGTTCCACCTCAAAGCCATTGAAATCATTGCCAAAACGCTGCGCGGCGCCGTTGCCAACACACCTGAGGGCAGAGAGGGTATGGCTCTCGGTCAGTATATTGCCGGTATGGGCTTCTCCAATGTCGGTCTGGGTATCGTTCACTCCATGGCACATCCGCTCGGCGCAGTCTATGATACGCCGCACGGTGTGGCAAACGCTATCATTCTCCCCGTTGTTATGGCTTATAACGCACCGGCAACCGGCGAAAAGTACCGTGACATTGCCAAGGCTATGGGCGTTGACGGAACCGAAACCATGACGATCGAACAGGCGAGAGAGGCCGCCGTAAACGCCGTCAAGCAGTTGTCCGAGGATGTCGGCATCCCGGCCGATTTGAAAGAGATCGTCAAGCCGGAGGATGTTGATTTCCTGGCGCAGTCGGCTTTCGATGATGCCTGCCGCCCCGGCAATCCCCGTGATACCTCCGTGGCGGAAATCAAAGAGCTTTATCTTTCTCTTATGTGACGGAACAACAAAAGAGCGTGTCGCTTTCGTTTGGGGCGACACGCTCTTTTTATTATTCTTTAATTTCCGGCGGCAGACATTCCAGAAGCTCCAGCGGTTCGCTTCCGAGGGAGCGAATGGTGTAATCGGTGCACACGGCGGGCTTGAACAGACAGTCACCGCTTTGGATCTCCACCCTGCGGCCGTCCTCTGCTTCCAAAACACCCTGACCGCTGACAACGGCTAAACAGCAGGCTCTGCCGCTGTTCGGGCGAAGCAGGGAAGTGCTCACACGCACCCGGTTTAAGCCGAAGCAGGGGGTATCGGCGTAAGTGATGAGTGTTTCAACGGTGCCGCCCTCGTTTTCTTCCGTTAGAGCGGAACGCAGGGCGTATTTGCCTTTGAGTTCCTCTAAGCTCATCGCCTCATAGGTGAAGCAGTCAAACATTTTGTCAAAGCCCAGACCCATGTGGCACAGGTGGTCGGGCATCCGGTTGCCGCGTAAATCGCATTTTTCAACGCTGATGGTGTAGTCGGTCGGCTCCTGCACCTCTAAAAGCATACAGCCCGAACCGATGGCGTGCGGCGTGCCGCCGGCGATCAGATAAACATCGCCTTTTTTGACGGGGATTTTGTGCATATATTCCTGCATTCCCGCCATGTCCTGTTTGTCAAACAGCTCTTTCCAGATCTCTTTGGTGACAGGCTTTTTGAAGCCGAGGAGGATATACGGTTCTTCCCCGTCGATCGTTCTGCCGTCCAGAATATACCACGATTCGGTTTTGCCGTAATCGGATCGGAACAGCTCTCTGGCGGCTTTTTTGGTCGGATGCACCTGAATCGGCAGACGCTCGGCAGAATCCAGAAATTTGGTCAGCACGCCGAAGTTGGCGCCGAATGTGTTCAAATGGTCTTTGCCGAGGTATTGCCCGGGATCGGATAAAATAAGGTCACGCAGGCTCTGCCCGTCAAATTCGCCGCCGTCAATTTTGCTTAACCCTTCGTCGGCAGGTTTACCGGGACGGTCGGGGTTGTCGGCCACCACCACGGAAGCAAGCCAGTCCTCGGGGAAGTTGGCATCCTCACCGCTGCCGTAACCGCGCAGCTTGTCAATCAGTTTGCCGCCGTAGTAAAGGCGCCAGACACGGTTTTCTTTCATTTTGATCGGAAAAAGCATGGATCAATCCTCCTGGTTTTTCAATTTGTATTCGTTGTTCAGCAGCATCTGCGCAAAATCCTTTTCGTCCTTAGGTCTGCGCTCCAGCCGGATCCCGCCGGGAGCCGCCATCCACGGGGTGTGACAGTCGGAGCCGGAAAGCTTTCGCAAACCGTGAAAATCTGCCCAGTGCTCCGCTATTTCATTGCGGGAGTTGTGACTGGAATTGCCGTTGTAAACCTCGATGCCGTCAAGCAGCTTCGGCTCAACAAGGGTCATGTCATCCCGCATGGGATGTGCCTGAAACAGAGCGATCCCGCCGTGCTCATGTACAAGGCGGCTGAAGGTTTCGATATCACTTTCGGTCAGATCGGGGTGCTCAAGAAAAAATTCCCGGTCGGCACCGTATACAAGATAATCGTTATCAAAGCCCTTGAAACGGATCTCCATGCCCCACAGAACCGTGAAATCGGGCGTTTCAAACTGCTTGGCGATCTCAAAACCTCTGTGCTGCAGCTCAATACGCTTTTCCCAATCGTATTTTCCGCTGATGCGATCTCTGTCCCGGGGCTGAAAGTGGTCGGTGACGATGATTCCATCGTATCCGCCCCGTTTGTAGTAGGCGACCTGTTCCTGCGCCGGAACCTGACCGCAGGAGCTGGATTCATCGGTGTGCAGATGTGTTTCAAATAAAAGCATGGTGTATTTTGCTCACCTTTCATCAAAAATTATGCTATTATTGATTATAGCATTATTCTTTTCAAAAATCCACCTTATCCGCCAAAGTTTTCTTTTGTTTTTACTTGTAATGAGAACAGAATTATAGTATAATACCTCTAATTATACTCGGGCTTTGTGCCCCTTTTGCGGAGGAGAAAAACATTGCTGTACGAACAGAAAAGAACAGCGGAGGTTTCCTTTGACGAGTTAAAAAAGCAGCGGGAATATATGAATCTTGTTAAATCGGTTATTGAGGCAAGGTACGACCATACCCCGCTGGCTTTGGTGCACACCTTCGGCTGTCAGGGCAATGTTTCCGACAGCGAACGCCTGAAAGGGCAGTTAGCCGCCATGGGCTTCGGTTTCACCGAAGATGCTCAGCAGGCGGATATGGTGCTTTTCAATACCTGTGCGGTTCGGGAACACGCACACGACCGGGTGTTCGGCAATGTCGGCGCACTCAAGCCCCTCAAAGAAGAAAAACCCGATCTGATCATTGCGCTGTGCGGCTGCATGATGCAGCAGGAGCATGTTTGGCAGAAAATCAAAAAGAGCTATCCGTTTGTCAATCTGGTGTTCGGCACACACGCCGTTCACCGTCTGCCGGAGATGATGTACCGTGTGCTCTGTTCGGGCAAACGGGTGTTTGAAACCGAAAACAGCGACGGCACGATTGCCGAAGGCCTGCCCGTTCACCGGGACGGCAGCTTCAAGGGCTGGCTGCCGATCATGTACGGCTGCAACAACTTTTGCAGCTACTGTATTGTGCCCTATGTCCGGGGTCGGGAACGCAGCCGCCGCAGTGAGGCGGTTTTAGCGGAAGCAAAGGAACTGATTGCATCGGGATGCAAGGAAATTACGCTCCTCGGGCAGAATGTCAATTCCTACGGCAAGGGAACGGATGAAATAAATTTTGCTTCGCTCCTGCGTGCGATCAACGCATTGCCCGGCAGCTTCAAAATTCGTTTTATGACCTCGCACCCGAAAGACTGTACCCCGGAATTGCTGGATGCCATGGCGGAATGTGAGAAGGTCTGTCATCATCTGCATCTGCCGTTTCAAAGCGGAAACAACCGGGTTCTGCGGGAAATGAACCGTGGCTACACCCGTGAAAAATACCTTTCGCTGGTGGAATATGCACGCAAAGTGATGCCGGACATCAGCCTGACAAGCGATGTCATTGTCGGCTTCCCCGGCGAAACCTACGAAGAATTTTGTGACACGATCTCTCTTGTGGAGGAGGTCGGCTTCACATCGCTGTTCACATTCATTTATTCGCCCCGTGTCGGCACAAAAGCGGCGCAGATGCCCGACCCGGTCAGCCGTGCGGAAAAAGGCAAATGGTTTAAGCAGCTGACCGATTGTCAGGAAAAAATCGCTGCCGCACGCAGCCGGTCCATGATCGGCACGGTCGTGCAGGTTCTTTGCGAGGAATACGCAGACGGGCGCATCAGCGGACGAACCGACGGTAATATTATGATCGACTTTGAGGCAGACGAACAGCTTGTCGGTACTTACACAACGGTCAAAATCACGCAGGCGAGAAACTGGATCTTATCCGGTGAGCTTGCAGAAGAACGGTAAAAACCCACAGGGATTTTATAAAAAATATTTTTGTACAGGAGAAAAAACAATGGATGTAATCGAAATCACCAGACAGCTCGGCAAAGCGATTCAGGCAGATGAACGCTATGCAAAGTTTGTCACCGCAAGAGAAGCGAACGAAAAAGACGATGCGCTCAACGAGCTTGTCGGCAAAATGCAGCTGGTTCACATGAGCTATCAGCATGAGGCTTCCAAGGAAGATGCCAATGAGCAGAAGCTCGAAGCTTATGAAGAGGAATTTATGGGTCTTCGTGAGCAGATCATGGCAAACGACAACATGAAGAACTATGAGGCTGCCAGAGCCGAGATCGACGCGATGATGAACTACATCGTCGGTCTTCTGACCGAGTGCATCAAGGGGGAAGACCCGGAAACCTGCGAGCCTCCCCATGAGCATGAGTGCAGCGGTGAGTGCTCATCCTGCGGCGGCGGATGCCACTGATTTTCGTAATTCTCTGAATTAAGTCAAACTCCGGAGGCGTGCAATGGCTGAGTTATCCCCGATGATGAAGCAATACTTTGAAATCAAAAAGGATTATCAGGACACGATTCTGATGTTCCGTCTGGGCGATTTTTACGAGATGTTCTTTGAGGACGCAAAAATCGCCTCCCGTGAATTGGAGCTTGTGCTTACCGGTCGGGATTGCGGACAGGAGGAGCGTGCCCCGATGTGCGGTGTTCCGTTTCACAGCGTGGACAGCTATATTGCACGCCTGATTGCCAAGGGTTATAAAATTGCCATTTGTGAGCAGATGGAAGACCCGGCGGCCGCAAAAGGAATCGTCAAGCGTGATGTTATCCGCATCGTGACTCCCGGTACGGTGATCGAAAGCAATATGCTTGATGAAACACAGAACAATTTTTTATGCAGCATCTTTTTGCGTGAGGAAAAGGTCGGTTTGTGCTTTGCCGATGTTTCCACCGGTGCGATGCACCTGACCGATTTTGAAGGCAAAGATATTGAAAACGGTGTCATTAACGAATTGGCCCGTTTCATGCCGAGTGAGGTGCTGTTTAACCGGGAAGCCGCTCAATCCCAACCGATAAAAAAATTTGTTTCCGACAAATGCAATGCCTTGTGCGAAGCGTTTGAGGAGGATTATTTACTGCTGCCGCAGGCCAAAGAAAAGCTTTGTGCCCAGTTTGGCTGCAATGAACCGAACGAGGTCGCTCCCGGCGTATCCGTACAGGGCATTCTGGCGGCAGGTATCTGTCTGGAATATCTCTCCACCGTTCAGCGCAGCGATCTGACCAATATCCGTTCGCTGGATTACTACAGCGAAAGCGGCTTCATGAAGCTTGATTTGGCGGCTCGCCGCAGCCTGGAATTGACCCGTACCATGCGTTCCAACGATAAAAAAGGAACGCTGCTGTGGGTGCTTGACCACACCAAAACGGCGATGGGCAAGCGTGAGATCCGGGAATGGCTGGATCGTCCCCTGACCAACCCGGCTCGTATCATCGGGCGGCAGAATGCCGTTGAGGAGCTGAGTGAAAATGCGGTGCTGTGCGGAAATCTGTCCGCAGCACTGTCCGATATTAACGATTTAGAACGATTGATCACCCGTATTTCCTACGGCACCGCCAACGCAAAGGAATTGCGTGCGCTCAGCGGTGCGATCGACTGTATCCCCGGTGTAAAGTCCCTTTTGGGTGACTGCCGCTGTGCGATGCTCCGGGATATTTACTGTGAACTGGATTTATTAGAAGATGTATCTGCGCTGATTAAATCGGCGATCGTGGAAGATCCGCCTTTTACCGTCCGGGAAGGCGGAATGATTCAACCGGGCTTTCATGCCGAACTGGACGAACTGCATATGCTGGTGGATAACGGCAAGGATTATCTTGCACAGATCCAGCAGCGTGAGCAGGATCGTACCGGCATCAAAAAACTGAAAATCGGTTACAACCGTGTGTTCGGTTATTATATCGAGGTCAGCAACGCATTTAAGGCGATGGTGCCGGAGGACTACATACGCAAACAGACCCTGACGAACTGCGAACGGTTCATTACGCAGGAGCTTAAAGAGCTTGAAACCAAGGTGCTTGGTGCGCAGAACCGCTGTGTTCAGCTTGAATTTGAAATTTTCTCTCAGGTGCGGAATAAGACGGCGCAGCAGCTTGGCAGGATTCAGCGCACGGCTGCGGCGCTTGCACGCATTGATGTGCTGACCTCTTTTGCCAAGGTTGCAATGGAAAACAATTATGTACGCCCTGAGATCACCGATATACCTGTAATAGAGATAAAGGAAGGCCGTCACCCGGTGGTGGAAAAAATGCTGGGCGGTATGCCTTTTGTGCCGAATGATACGATGCTCGACTGTGCGGAAAACCGCTGTGCGATCATCACCGGTCCGAATATGGCGGGCAAGTCCACCTATATGCGTCAGATCGCCATTCTGGTCATCATGGCGCAGGTCGGTTCTTTTGTGCCTGCCAAATCGGCACGGCTGGGCATTGTGGACAGCGTTTTTACCCGTGTCGGTGCGTCCGATGACCTTTCTGCCGGTCAATCGACTTTTATGGTAGAAATGACGGAGGTCGCTTCCATTTTGAAAAACGCAACCGACAAGAGCCTGATTATTTTTGATGAAATCGGTCGGGGAACCTCGACCTATGACGGCATGAGTATTGCCCGTGCCGTGCTGGAATATGCCGCCGACAAAAAGAAAATCGGTGCGAAAACGCTTTTTGCCACCCATTATCATGAGCTGACCGAATTGGAAAACACCGTGGACGGCGTAAAGAACTACAGCGTTTCCGTCAAAAAACGGGGCGATGAAATCACCTTCCTGCGCCGTATTGTGCGCGGCTGTGCCGACGGCAGCTACGGTATTGATGTTGCAAAGCTTGCCGGTGTGCCCGATGCGGTGGTCAAGCGTGCCCGCAAGGTGCTTTCTGCACTGGAGGCGCAGGGGCTTCAAACCGCTGCCCCCGATATTTTTGACGGTATCATCGAAGAAGAGGAAGAAGAACAGCTTTCGTTTGAATCCAACCGAAATGTGTCTTTGATTGAAACGCTGAAAACCGTTGATGTCAATACACTCACGCCGATTGAGGCGATGAGCCTGCTCTATAAACTTACACAGGAAGCAAAGGAACTTTGATATGCCGAAAATTCATGTGCTGCCCCGGGATGTATACGAACGCATTTCCGCAGGTGAAGTGGTGGAACGCCCTTCTTCTGCGGTCAAAGAGCTGTTGGAAAATGCAGTCGATGCCGGGTCTGCTTCCGTCACGCTTGAAATTCAAAACGGCGGGATCAAATACATTCGCATCACCGATGACGGCTGCGGTATTGCACGAGGGGATGTGAAAAACGCCTTTGTCAGCCATGCAACGAGCAAAATCGAGTTTCCCGATGATTTGGATTCCATTGCAACTCTCGGCTTTCGGGGGGAAGCACTTGCTTCCATTGCCGCCGTTTCCCGTGTGGAGATGCTCACCCGTACTGCTGATGAGGCGGTCGGTACCCGCTGCTGTGTGGAAGGCGGCGTTGTTACGGAGCTTGACGATGCCGGCTGTCCGCTCGGCACGACCATCGTTGTGCGGGATTTGTTCTATAATGTGCCGGCACGCATGAAATTTTTGAAAAAAGATGTGACCGAAGCCAATTCCGTTGCCGCCGTGGCGGAGCGTCTGGCGGTGTCACACCCGGAAATATCCGTTCGGTTTATCCGTGACGGCAAGCAGACCCTTTTTGCACCCGGTGACGGAAAGCTGCTTTCCGCTCTTTTTGCCGTTTACGGAGCGGACTTTGCCAATCAGCTCATTCCCGTTTCGGGCAAAAACGGCAATGTGTCGGTGGAAGGCTATATCGGTAAACCGACCGCAGCCCGACCCAACCGCAATATGGAGCTGTTTTATGTCAACAATCGTGTTGTGCGCACCAAAACGGGCTGCGCCGCCGTGGAGGAGGCATACAAGGGCAGCATCATGGTCGGCAGGTTCCCGAGCTGTGTGCTCAATCTGAAAATGCCCTATTCCTTTGTCGATGTCAATGTGCACCCTGCCAAGACCGAGGTGCGCTTTGCGTCGGAAAAAGAGGTATTCGGTGCCGTTTACAATGCAGTCAAAACCGCTTTGAATCAAGCCGAATCAAAGACGGTGCCGCTTGAGCACAGGCCGGTAAACAATGCGGTCATGAAGGAGTTTTTTGCCAACATTCCGGCAAAGCAATTCCGTATGCAGGAAGATAAATTTCCACCGAAAGGCACGCCGGAGAAACGGGCGGCAGGGTTTCCGCCTGCAAGGAAGGGAAGTAACGGCTTTTCTCCGAGTTTAACGGTGGAGGATGACAGCACCGCACCGTACCGTACGGCACGGGAAGAAACCGAGCCGTCGGTGATTCCGGCTGTTTTGCCGAATGTTGAAAACAAAGCGGCAGTGCCGGAAACGGAAACAACGAACGAAGAAAAAACAGTTATTTTCACGACAGAGCCGGATGAAGAGCTTTTTTATATCGGCGAGGTGTTCAAAACATATTTGCTTGCCCAGTGCGGAAAAAAGCTGTTGTTGATCGATAAACACGCCGCCCATGAACGGCTGCTGTACGAACAGCTGAAAAAGCAGCATCGGGCGCAGCCGTCACAGCTGCTGATGGTTCCGCTCACGGTCAGGCTCAGCCGGAACGAGTACGAGGCGGTGCTTGAGCACGCTTCGCTGCTGGCAGATGCCGGCTTCATCGTAGAGGATTTCGGGGACGGCACCGTTTCGGTAAGCGAATATCCCGCTTTGCTGCAGGGGAGCGACATAGCCGGGCAGATAACGGAAATTGCCGGTTATCTGGCGGATCATTCCCGTGAGGTCACTACGCAAAAGCTGGATTGGATCTATCATTCCGCTGCGTGCCGTGCCGCCGTAAAAGCAGGCGATTTTACCGATTGGAACGAGGCAAAGACCTTTGTTGAACGCATATTAGCCATGCCGGATATTCGCTATTGTCCGCACGGGCGACCGGTGATCGCCGAATTGACCCGGCGGGAAATTGAAAAAATGTTCGGACGGGTATAGTGCCATGACAGCAGAAAATGAAACCAACAAAATACCGGTCATCGCCGTAGTCGGACCGACTGCTTCGGGCAAAACCGCTTTGGGCGTTGCTCTTGCACGCCGTTTCGGCGGTGAGGTCGTTTCGGCGGATTCCATGCAGATATATCGGGGCATGGATATTGCCGCCGCCGTGCCGACCGAGGAGGAACGGCAGGGGGTCGTGCACCACTTGATGCAGTTCAAAGACCCGAGTGAGCGGTACAGTGTTGCCGCTTACTGTAAGGATGCCGGAGCGTGTATTGCCGACATTCACGCCCGGGGAAAACTGCCGATCGTGGTGGGCGGCACCGGACTATATGTGAATGCTCTGCTTGACCATGTGTCCTTTACGCAGGCGGATACCGATTTGAGCATCCGGGAAAAACTGACCGAACGGCTGGAGCGGGACGGGGTTTCACCGCTGCTCGATGAATTAAGACAGGTTGACCCCGAAAGTGCCGGCAGGCTGCATGAAAACGATACCAAACGCATTTTGCGTGCATTGGAGTTTTATTATCAGAACGGCATTTCCATTACGGAACAGAACCGGCTTTCCCGTCTGGACCCGTCCCCGTACCGTGTGCGGATGATCGGACTGTTTGTGCGGGAACGGGCGTATTTATATGACCGCATCAACCGCCGTGTGGATCAGATGGTTGAAAACGGTCTGATCGAGGAGGCTCGGCGATGCCTTTCCGATTCCCGTGCCACGGCGGCACAGGCCATCGGGCACAAGGAGCTGCGGCGCTGTTTCAGCGGTGAGCTGACCGAGCAGGAAGCACTGGAGCACCTTAAGCAGCAGACCAGACGCTACGCCAAGCGTCAGCTTACCTGGTTCGGTCGGGATGAGCGGATCCGGCGGCTTTACATTGACGATTATCAGGATTTTTCGCTCCTTGAGCAGGCAGCGATCGACCTGTGCAATGCTTTTTTGAACGGAGAGGAGGAAGACGATGGATAAAGAATCGACACAAAAGCTCAAACGGATCGGGCTGATCGTGCTCGGTGTGTTTACGGCGGTCTATCTGTGCTATCAGGTGTACTCCGCTTGCGTGGATAAGGTTCAAACCGAGATGGCGTATGAAACCAAGGTGAACAACAGCCTGACGGTGCAGGGCTTCATCCTGCGCAGCGAGGAATATGTCAACGCTTCCGCAAACAGCACGGTCGTGTCTGTTGTGGAGGATGGAGCCAAGGTGACGGCGGGCAGCAGTGTGGCAAAGACCTTTTCTTCAGAAGCCAAGGCTGCCGATTATCAGCTGCTTTGCAATGTGCGAAGTGAAATTGAGCGATATGAAAAGCTGGCTGCGGTGTCACCGGTGTCGAATCTGGATACGAAGAGTCTGGATAATACGATTGACCGTGTGGTCAGCTCTCTGGTGGGCGGAATTGAGGACGGCGCTCTGGAAAAAACCGATGACGACTTTTCCTCTCTGAGAGATGCAATCATCAAAAAACAGCTTGTGGTCGGCGAAACCGTCAGCTTCGACAGCATTTTGAGTGCGCTGCGGGCGCAGGAAGCCGCTTTGAGCAAATCAACGGAGCAAAGCGGTACGATCAAAGCGGACCGTTCCGGCTTTTATACCGGAAGTGTGGACGGATACGAGGAATATGTTGATTTTTCCCGGGTTGAGGAAGTCATTCCGTCGGAGGTGGATCAGCTTTTCAAGCTTGAGCCGCAGGCCGTTTCACCGAACTGCATCGGAAAAATCGTGACGGAGTTTAACTGGTACATTGTCTGTAAGGTGGAAATCAAGGATATCGAGAACCTGAAGAAGGGGAAAAATGTGCGGATCGCTTTCCCGAATACGCCGACAGAGGAAATCAACGCCCAGGTGGCCGCTATAAATGCGGATGGTGCAGATTCGGCGGCGGTCGTTCTGAAATGTGACCGGGTAGACAGCACCCTTGTGAATATGCGCAAGGAGGAGGTCGAAATCATTTTCAACACGGTCAGCGGTTTTCGGATTCCGGTTAAAGCGGTGCGGACAAAGGATGGTAAAAAGGGCGTATATATTCTGCGCTCCGATACGGTTTCCTTCCGTGAAATCCATGAGGTTTGGGCTTCGGATGATTATATTGTCACCGGCGGTGATGAAAATAAAGTGAAACGCTACGATCAGATTATTACGAAAGGCAAGAATTTGTATGACGGAAAAGCAATTAAATGATGCAAAACGCTTTGCGGATATCGAGTACAATCTGTCAGTTGTGCGGGAGCGTGTGGCACAGGCGGCGCAGCTGAGCGGACGGAAAGCGGAGGATATTCAGATCATGGCGGTGACGAAAACCGTCGCACCGGAATATATCAATCACGCAATTTCTCTGGGGATGAACCTGATCGGCGAAAACAAGGTGCAGGAATATTTGGGGAAAAAGCCCGATTTACTGCCGCATACGGCTCATCTGATCGGTCATTTGCAGACGAACAAGGTAAAACAGATCATCAGCGAAGTCGATATGATCGAGTCGGTGGACAGCGTCCATTTGGCAAAAGAGATCGGAAAGCGTGCGGAGGCTGTCGGCAGAAAAATGAAAATTCTTGCCGAGATCAATGTCGGCTCGGAAGAATCCAAAACCGGTATTCCCTGGGAGGCGGCGCAGGAAACCATTGCGGAGATTGCCGAAATCAGGTCAGTTGAGCTGTGCGGATTGATGGCAATTCCCCCTGCTTGCGAAAAAAGTGAGGATTCAAGAGCGTTTTTTTTGAAAATGATGCAAATGTTTGTTGACATTCGCTCCAAAAACATGGATAATACTAATATTAAGGTATTGTCGATGGGTATGTCTTCCGATTACTATGAAGCAATATTGGAAGGCTCGAATCTTGTTCGGGTCGGTACTTCCATTTTCGGCGGACGCATCTATCGTTGACGGGTCATTTATCGAAAAAAGAGAAAGATACAGGAGGCATTTCAAATGAGTTTCATGGACAAAATCAGCAAGTTTGTCGGTCAGAACGAAACGGAGTATAACGATAACATAGAAGAAGAGTATGAGGAAGATTATTATGTGGAAGAGGAAGAAGAATATGAAGAAGAGCAGCCGGCTGCTCCGAAAAAATCCGCTTTCGGTGCATTTCGTTCTTCGGCTTCCCGTTCCGATAATGTTGTCGATATCAACCGCCCGTCGGCATCAGGCCGTCCGTGTAAGGTAGTTCTTGTTAAGCCGGCTGTATTTAACGATGCAAAGAGCATAGCAGACAAGATCAACCAGAAATGTCTGGTCATTCTGAACCTTGAAACGACCAGCCGTGAGGTGGCTCACCGTTTGGTGGATTTTCTTACGGGCGTTGTTTATGCCAATAACGGAAAAATCAGTAAGGTTGCCGTTTCTACTTATGTGATCGCCCCGAACGGATACGAGCTGTCCGGCGATATGATGGAAAGTATTCAAAACGGCGAAATCGTTTTCTGATAATGTATAGGAGGAAGAGAAAATGCTGACACCGGCACAAATTCGTTCTCATGAGTTCACTTCAGCAGGCCGTGGTGCTTATCGTTCCATTGATGTCGATGAGTTTCTCGGTGAGGTAGCAGAAGCCATTGAATCCATGACACAGGAAAAAAATGAATTCATCCGCCGCATCAATTCGTTGATGGAGCGTGTGGAGTCTTACCAGAAAGAGGAAGGCAATATCAGCGCAGCGCTGCTGACTGCACAGAAAATGGCAGCGTCCATGACTTCCGAAGCGCAGGCGAAGGCAGAGGAGCTGACCGCTAATGCCGAAACGACGGCAAAGACCGTTACCGCCGATGCCGAAATGACGGCAAAGGCTGTTACAGATGATGCCGCTGTACGGGCAGAGCAGATGCTTGCCGCCGCCAAAGCCGAAAGTGAGGCGACCTTGAGCAATTCTGCCGCACAGGCGCAGAGCACTTTGACAGCTGCTCAGACGCAGGCACAGGAAATCGTAACAGAGGCTCAGACCAAAGCGGAGGAGCTTCGTTTGAATTCCGAAGCAGCTTCCCGTGACCGTATGCGCAAAGCAGACAGCTATTACACCGAAAAGGTCACCGCCGCTGATAATAAAGCAAAGAGCATCATTCAGCAGGCAGAAGAAAACGCTGCTCAGGTCAAAGCACAGTCTGACCATGAATTCGCAGAGAACAGCCGTACCCTTGATTTGCTCAAGCTGGAAGTTAATGAATTCCGCGGTACGATCCTGACTGCTTATTCCAAGCATATTGAATTGATCAAGTCGATCCCGGCTTTGGCAGTGGAGCAGATCAAAGAAATCGAAGCGAAGACTTACATAAAGCCGGCTGCTGCGGAACCGGTGAAGGAAGAAGTGAAACCGGCTGCAGAACAACCGGCAGAGGAGCCTGCCGAAGAGCCGGAAGCCGAGCCGGTCGAGGAAGAGGTTATTGAAGCAGCAGCTGAGGCAGAGGCTGTCGAAGAAGCTGCTGAAGAAGAAATTGTTGAACAAGCAGCTGCTGAAGAGGCTGTTGAGGAAGAAGTTGAAGCAGCGCAGGATGTTTCCATGGAGCTTCCCGCCGAAGAGGATGACGGCTTTACCGGTTCTCTGTTTGATGAGGTAGAGGAAGAAACCGCTGACGATGATTATACGGAATTCGATGATGTTGAGGAGCAGGATATCGAAGAGGATGAAGACCTCGGTCGTGGTTTCAGCATCGCAGAAGAATTTGATCCCATTACTTCAGAGGAAGAATTTGCCACCTATGCCATCAACGAGGTGGAGGATTTTGACCTGAATGACAGAAGCGGTAATGTTTCCCGCAACGGTACCGTTTACGAGGTTGTAGACGATATTGAGGACGACGATGATGAGGATCAGGAATCCTTCTTCCGCAGTTTCTTCAAGAAAAAATAAAACCATATCGGAGGATGACGGATGATTCAGGCTATCTGCTGCGGTATCATTGTTCTGGTTGCCGCAGCTGACCAGCTCATCAAATATGCCGTGCTGCATTCGTCCCTGACTGCAGGGGAGAATATTACACTGATCCCCCATGTGCTGCAGCTTCGTTATGTCGAAAACACAGGGGCGGCATTCAGCCTTTTGTCCGACCACACGGTGCTGCTTTCGGTCGTGACGGCGATCGTTATTGCGGGCGGCGTTGCCCTGCTTCTTTCCGGCCGAATCCGTTCCCGGTTTCTCAATATTGTTATTGCCATGGTGATCGCCGGCGGTTTGGGCAATTTGATCGACCGTGTGCTGCGTCATTTTGTGGTGGATTATATTGAGGTGCTGTTTGTCGATTTTGCCGTGTTCAATTTTGCCGATTGCTTCGTAACGGTCGGTGAATTTCTGCTGATCGGCTATCTTCTGTACGATCTTTTCAAGGACTCAAAAAAGGGCGTGAAAAAGTCGGATGGAGAATAAAAAGGTTTTGTCCTTCACGGTCGAAGGCGGCGATGAGGGCGAACGGCTGGATAAGGCAATTTGCGGTTTTGCGCCGGAACTGAGCCGGAGCTTTGTGCAGAATGTGTTGGAAAGCGGCGGCGTCACCGTGAACGGAACGGTGAAGAAAAAAAGCTATTTAACCGAAAAAAACGATGAAATCGTTATCATTACACCTGAGCTGCGTGAAATGGAAGCGCAGCCGCAGAATATACCGTTGGATATTCGCTATGAGGATGATATGCTCCTTGTGGTCAATAAACCGAGAGGTATGGTGGTTCACCCGGCACCGGGCAACCCCGATTCCACGCTGGTCAATGCCCTGCTTTACCACTGCCGCGGCAGCCTGTCCGGCATCAACGGCGTGATTCGCCCCGGCATCGTGCATCGTATCGACAAAAACACAAGCGGTTTGCTGATCGTGGCGAAGACGGACGAGGCTCATCTTTGCTTAGCAGAGCAGATCCGGGTGCACAGCTTCACGAGAGAGTACCGAGCCGTGATTCACGGGCATTTGAAGGAGCCGACCGGTACGGTGGATGCTCCGATCGGGCGAAGCAGTGCCGACCGCAAAAAAATGTGTGTTACGCAGCAGCACGCACGCAATGCCGTTACACACTACGAGGTATTAGAGGAATATACGGGTTTTTCCCTTGTACGCCTTCGCCTGGAAACAGGGCGCACACATCAGATCCGTGTGCATATGGCTCATTTGGGTCATCCGGTTGCGGGTGATGATGTATACGGGCCGAAAAACGGTGTTGCACTCGGCGGTCAATGCCTGCACGCAGGCTTGATCGGGTTCCGTCACCCGAAAGACGGGCGTTATCTTGAAATTCAGGCAGAATTGCCGGAATATTTTACAGCTTTTTTATCCAAACTGAAACAACAGTAATCCTGTTTTTTTCAATACAAAAATAAGAATACGGAGGTGACTGTCTTGGACGCAGCAGCGAAAAAGCAGTTAAAAATCAAGGCCAATCAGGTCAGAAAAGGTATCATTGAGGGCGTGTTCAACGCCAAGTCCGGTCATCCGGGCGGTTCTCTTTCTATTGCAGAGGTTATGACTTACCTCTATTTTTCCGAGATGAATGTTGACCCGAAAAACCCGAAAGCGGAGAACCGTGACCGCCTGGTACTCTCCAAAGGTCATGTTGCCCCCGCTCTTTATGCTGCTCTTGCGCTCAAGGGCTTCTTTTCTGCCGATGAAATCAAATTGCTCCGCAAGCCCGGCGCCATGCTTCAGGGTCATCCGAGCATGAAGCTGACCCCCGGCGTTGATATGAGTACCGGCTCACTCGGTCAGGGTATTTCCACGGCGTGCGGCATGGCATTGGGCGGAAAGCTCAGCGATGCTTCTTACCGTGTTTATACCATTCTCGGTGACGGTGAAATTCAGGAAGGTCAGGTGTGGGAGGCTGCCATGTTTGCCGCCGCCAAGGGTCTTGATAACCTGGTTGCCGTTGTGGATAACAACAACCTTCAGATCGACGGCACCGTTTCTTCCGTCAACTCTCCTTATCCGATCCCCGAAAAATTCAAAGCGTTCGGCTGGAATGTCATTGAGATCTGCGGCCACAATTTTGATGAGATCGATGCCGCTTTCAATGCCGCAAAGAGCTTTAAGGGCAAGCCCACTGCAATTATTGCCAAAACCACAAAGGGTAAGGGCATTTCCTTCATGGAGGATAACTGCGATTGGCACGGCAAAGCTCCGAATAAAGAGGAATATGACACGGCAATGGCTGAGCTGGATGCTGAATTGGCACAGCTCGAAACCATGTAATTTTGCAGGACGATTATTATAAGGAAAGGAGCCGCACAGGTTCTCGAACGGTGTGCGGTTTAGGTGATATAGAATGGCTGATGTAGTAAAAGTTGCAACCCGTGATGCTTACGGTAAAGCTCTTGTTGAATTTGGCGAAAAGAACGACAAGGTGATCGTGCTGGATGCTGACCTTGCCAAAGCCACCAAAACCATTAACTTCAAAAATGCGTTCCCGGAGCGTTTCTTTGACGCCGGTATTGCCGAGGGCAATATGATGGGCGTTGCCGCCGGTCTTGCCGCTGTCGGCTATACCGTTTTTGCCAGCTCTTTTGCCATGTTTGCGGCAGGCAGAGCTTTTGAGCAGATCCGCAACTCTATCGGTTACACGCATCTTAATGTAAAAATCGGTGCGCCCCATGCCGGTATTTCCGTCGGTGGAGACGGTGCAAGCCACCAGTGCTGCGAGGATATTGCGCTGATGCGCACCATTCCGGGCATGACCATTATCAACCCGGCAGACGATGTGGAGGCAAGATTGGCCGTTATGGCTGCCGCCGAAATGGACGGTCCGGTTTATCTGCGCTTCGGCAGACTGGCTGTCGCAAGAATTTTTGATGAGAACTATCGCTTTGAAATCGGTAAGGGCACCGTTCTTCGTGAGGGTAAGGATGTTGCCATCATCGCCACCGGCCTTATGGTGGGCGAGGCTCTTGCCGCAGCCGAAACACTTGCTGCGCAGGGCATCAACGCCCGTGTCATCAACATGGCAACTATTAAGCCGATCGATAAGGAGCTTGTTCTTGCCGCCGCCAAAGAAACCGGCGTGATCGTTACCGCAGAAGAACACAGTGTCATCGGCGGTCTCGGTTCTGCTGTTGCGGAAACGGTTTGCGAAGCCTGCCCGGTGCCGGTCATTCGTGTCGGTGTTGAGGATCAGTTCGGCGGTTCCGGTCCTGCTGTTGAAATGCTGAAGATCTACGGCTTGTGTGCGGAAAATATCGTTGAAAAGGCAAAGGCTGCCGTTGCTCTGAAAAAATAAGGTTCCGAAAGGATAAGTCGTTGCTATGAGCGAAGAAAAATCTTTCAGGAAAGCCACGGTTGGCGGTTTTAATCGGAAGGATGTCATTGATTATATCGAACAGCTGTTGATCGAACGGGCTGCCAGTCAAAAAGAGCTTTCCGAAAAAGATAAAAAAATTGCCGAACTTGAAAATCAAATCAATAAGCTGAAGCATCAGATTACCGATATTGAGTATGAACGGGAATCGGTTTCCGCTATTATCACCGAATCCGATGACCCGGATACGGTGCTGAAAAAGGTGGATTTGATTTTGCAGAGCTATTTAGGCTCGGAGGATTGATATGGCATCGTACAGCTTAACGACCAAGCAGCTTCGTGAATATGCGCCGAGTCTTTGCGCCGGGGATCGTGTGCTGCTCAGCGGCACGGTTTACACAGCCCGTGACGCAGCTCACAAGCGGATTCTCAGCTTGCTTGAACAAGGGCAGAGCTTGCCGTTTGATCTGAAAGATTCGGTTGTTTATTATGCCGGGCCGACTCCGTCTGCTCCCGGAATGGCGATTGGCAGCTGCGGGCCGACCACTTCTTCCCGGATGGATCCGTATGCGCCGACCCTGTTGGATCTGGGTATGGCTGCCATGGTCGGCAAAGGTCCGAGAAGTGAGGCTGTTTGCCGGGCGATCGAACGGAATCAGGCGGTGTATCTGTGTGCGATCGGCGGCGCAGGTGCTTTGGCGGCAAAATGTATCACCGAGTGTGAGGTTATCGCTTTTGATGACCTTGGCTGTGAAAGTGTAAAACGCCTGCAGTTTCATGATTTTCCGCTGATTGTCGGAATTGATTGCAGCGGCGGAAGCGTTTTCCGTTCTTGATGGAATGAAAAGAGGCTGTGCAGAAGGTATAGGCGTGTCAGTCTGTGCCGGATGCAGCAAGCCTCTTTTTTGATTTGACAAGAAAGAGGGGATACCATGATGAAAATAACAGCCTTTTGGACTGCCGTTTTGATGAGCATTGTGTCTTTATTCGGTTTGAATGTGTCCAAAGTGGTGCGTATGCCAAGCCCGACCGGCTTGAGCACCTATACCCCCGAACAAACAAGCCTTGTGACCGATGCGGACTTCTATGTGTCGCCGAACGGGAATGATGCAGACAGCGGCGATTTTGTGCACCCGTTTGCGACCCTTGAACGGGCACGGGATGCGGTTCGCACCATGGATAAGCAGGGGAAAAGCAGTGTGACGGTTGCGGTTCTCGCCGGCAATTACCGGGTCGATTCTGTTGCTTTTTCCGGGCAGGATTCCGGCACGAAGGTTTGTCCGATCCGTTATTGCGCCTACGGTGACGGTGAAGTGATTCTTAACGGCGGCATTTCCCTTTCTTCCTCGGATTTTCGTTCCGTTACCGATAAGACCGTACTTGAGCGGTTGAGCAAAAAGGCAGGGAAAATGGTTGTCTGCTGTGATTTGAACGCTTTGGGTATCACGAAACAGGAATACGGCAAAATCTATGCCATCGGCTCCTATCATACCGCTTACAAATATACGGGGGACACAGTCGGACCGCTCGCCTGTGAGCTTTTTGTCAACGATAAGCGCATGACCTTGGCTCGTTACCCGAATGAGGGCTATTTGAAAACGGGTGCGGTCGTTTCACCCGGTCAGGCATCGGAGCTTGACGATCATCAGGCAAATCCCGAATGGCCGTCCCTTGAGAATCCGAGAAGCGATGTCTACCGTGTCGATGCTTCGCTTGCAAGGCGGATTCATTCCTGGCAAACACTTGAGGATGTGTGGATGTTCGGCTTTTGGAAATACGATTGGGCGGATGCCTCAACGCCTGTCGGTGAATTTGATTATGCGAAGAAAACACTTTCCCCAAGGTATGTCAGCGTTTACGGCAGCAAGTCCGGTGCACCGTACTATTTCTTCAATGTTTTTGAAGAACTGGATGCGGAAAACGAATGGTACTTAGATCGTGAAAACAGCTTGCTGTATTTATATCCGGATAAAAATTTTTCTTCATCGAGCATTGATCTCTCACTTTCAACGCAGACCATTTTGACCGGCAGCGATGTTCGTTATCTGACCTTTGAGGGCTTCACTGTTCAGGGAACGAGAGGCGACGCCATTGTTTTGTCGGGTGATCATATCACGGTGAAAAACTGCCTGATCAAAAATGCGGCAGGTAATGCAGTGGCACTCACCGGCAGCGAAAACCTTGTGACACGGTGTGAAATTACACACACCGGCAGAGGCGGGATTCTTCTCACCGGCGGCGACACCGAAACCCTGACCCCCGGAAAAAACTGCGCCGATAACAACCTGATCCATGATTGGTCGGATATTTACCAGACCTATCAGCCGGCGGTTACGCTCAGCGGTGTCGGGAATGTGGCTTCTCATAACGAGATTTACAATTCTCCCCATGAAGCGATCACCTACAGTGGCAACGATCATGTCGTAGAGTATAATGTGATTCACGATGTTTGCAGGCTTTCCTCCGATGCCGGTGCCATCTATGCAGGGCGGCATTGGGATTGGTGCGGCGATGTGATTCGCTATAACTGCATATACAACATCGGGTCGGGCGAGTATGAGCCGGACGGAATTTATCTGGATGATGCTCTTTCGAGCCAGACGGTTTACGGAAATCTGCTTGTGAATATACCCAAGAACGGTATTTTGACGGGTGGAGGACGGGATGAAGTCATCTGCAACAATGTTATGATCAACAGCGGAAGGTGCGGGATCCAGTATGATCAGCGTGCAGTTGACTGCTTGTATGAGGGATGGTTTACCGAACATTCGGGGGAAAACGGCACGCTTTGGAAAAGCCTGTATGCTTCGCCGTGGCAAAGTGAGCTTTGGCAGCAGACCTATCCGCAGATGAAAAGCTATGTCACCGATTTTTCCAAAACCGATGACCCGAATTTTTTGCCGAATCCGGCGAACAGCTTGGTGACGGATAATATTGTAGTGGATTCGCACGGCAAACTCGGCAAAATCAGTCCGCTGACCTATCAATACAGCACCATCGAAAACAATGCCGTGTTCGGTGCAGCGGAAATAAACCGGGTTTTCAACGATCCGTTTTCCGGCGATTATTCGCTTCGGGAGGACAGTGCAGCTCTCATGCAGGTCAGCCGCTTTGCGCCGCTGCCGATTTCGCAAATGGGTCGTTATTAAGGCACTTTGCGGTATACGCTGAGCCTGAAAATTGCAAAAATCAACAGCTCCGCCCGATCCGATCGGATAAAGCGGAGCTGCTTTTACTTATTGAGCCATTCATTGAGTGTGTCTGCCTCCCGGGGCAGGCTTTCTTTTTGTCCGTCCGGCATAAACTCCAAAAGACAGCAGCGATTTTGTCCGTCCGAACAGGCTGCGGATAAATACGCCTTCCATTCCTCTGCGGCGAGAGAAAGCGGCTGTTTTTGTTCACCGTGCCAGTTAAAAACATGGAGGTTGGTAACATAGGGCAGCGTTGTTTTCAAATAGATAAGGTTATTGGCGAAAGACTTGTGCTGATTCGGCTGCCAATACATTTTGACATTTTCCCGGCCGATTTCTTTCAGGAGCGATATCGTGGAATCAAGCTCGTCCGTCAGCGTGTGCGGGTGACATTCAAAGCAAAGCCGGATCCCGTCTTTCTGCGTCTGTTCGGCGAGAAAAATCGCTTCCTCAACCCATGCGGCTCTTTCTGCATCAGAACTCTCGGCGGAGCCTTTGGTGCCGGCCCAGATGCGCACCGTGTCGGTGTGCAGAGCCGCTGCGCTTGTTTGAATTTTTTTCATTTGTGCAGCTTGTGCTTCCCGGTCGGGAAGTGTGCCGAGCTTGTAATAGCTGCCGTAGGAGGAAACACGCAGCCCTGCCGCAGCGGTTTTTTGATAAACCTCTTCGGCTCGTTTTATATTTCCGGGCGGCACATGAACATCCGCACCCCATTCAATGGTGTGCAGTCCGCTACGCTTTGTTATTTCAATAATTTCTTCACACGAAAGAGCACGGAATGAAACCGATACAAGTCCGCTGATGAGCATAAAATTTCCCTCCGTTTACGCAATAATGGCGAGCATATCTTCCTTTATCTCGTAGCGAGTGTCCTGACCCTGCGAGAAAAGCAGAAATTCGCTGAGCATATAGTCGCCCATTCGATGAATTTCGTTGCCGATGGAGCCTGCCAGATGAGGGGATAAAAATACATTATTCATCGAATACAACGGGCTTCCCGCTTCAGGCGGCTCAGGGCAGGTGACATCCAGCACGGCGGCACGGTTCGGCTTTTCCGTCAGGGCGGCGATCAAATCGTTTTCGTTCACCTGCTTGCCGCGCCCTGTGTTGAGAAACACCGCATTTTCACCCATTCGGTCAAAGCAGGAGCGGTTGATGATGTTTTCCGTTTGAGCGTTGTTGGCTAAGTGGTTGGAAATGACCTGGCAGCATTCAAACACCTCTTCAATGCGTTCCAGCTTGGTCACCTTCAGCTCCTCCGCTTTTTCCCGGGGCAGAAACGGGTCAAAAACAAACACATTCAGCTTATAATTCTTCAGCATTTGAATCACCATCCTGCCGACCATTCCGGCACCGAGGAGACCGATATTCGTGTTGTAATTGCCGGGGTACGGCTTACCGCTTTCATGCTCCGTCCATTGGTTCGTTTTCCCGTTGTGGAGCGTTTGGAAAAAGCCCTTGTTCGCCAGAATGATTTCGGAAACAGCCACTTCCGCTACCGGAACGGCGTTTGCACCCCACGCCGAAAAAATGCGCACACCGTTTTCCATGAACGGTCTGGCAAAATACTGAACACTTCCCGCCGCATAAAAAATCGCCTTTAACGCCGGAAAAGTCTGCCGTACTTCTTCGGCTGTGAGCTGAACCATGCCCCAGGTCGAGAAGATGTATTCGACCTGCTGAAACGATCCGGTGTGTATGTTTTGCTTCACTTCGCTTGCATCATAGCAGCGGCTCAGCAGCTCTAAGCGTTCTTTGAGTTTATCCCGCACCTTTTCGGAGTAGGCGTTTTGTATGTTTTCTTCCGTGCCCAGAAACAGGGCAATGGGTTTGCTGCTTTGCATGGCTTAGTCTTCTTTCTTTGTTTTGTGTGCCGATTCGATTCTAAAAAGGCACTTTGTGCAGCGGAGGGAATTTGTCCTTCGGTGCACAAGTGCCTTTTAGCGGTTGGTTTGCGAACGGTTATCGTGCCAGCGCTGTAAACAGTGAGCGGATCTCCGCAAAGAGCGCATCAAGGACGGGGATGTTGAACCAGTGGTATTGCTGCGCCTGCGGTGCGCCGTTGTAACTGAGCAAAAGCGGCTGTGTGTAGATGAATCCGCCTTCACCGAACGCTTCGGCACGGATATAGCAGCCGAGTGCATCGGCGTAATCGTTCAGATCCAGCGTGCAGCTTCCGCCGTCCGCTTTCATGACGGCGATCACTTTTCCGTCTGCGATCCAGCGCACAAGCTTGGCGTTTTCGGTCTTGACGGTGATGGTGTCGGCACCGTTGTCTGCCGTAACGGAGGTGATATAGGTTTCGCTGCCGTGGAAATATCCGTCCTCATCGATCAAACGCAGGGGAGAGGCGGCAGAGGATTTTTTCTTTTCGGTGCCGTTGGTAACATTGGCAACACGGGTGCGCATGGCATCGACCGTGCTCTTGACCTTGGCATAAAGCTCACCCTGTGTGCCGTAGTATTTTTCAAGGTTTTCCAGAATGTTTTCCAGTTCCTTCTGGTTGCCGTTGCAGTAGCTGCACGGGAAGAAGGCTCCGGTTTCCAATGCCTTGCGTGCCTGTGCGGAATTCAAATCCGTCATCAGCAGCCGGGTGTAGCCGGTGTTGATAACATCACTCTGGTGCGCATCGCTGGAAGCAATGGCAAAAATGTTTTTGCCGCCCGGTGTTCTGCGCATGAGCATAATATCCCACAGCTTGCGGTCGTAACGGGTGCGGCTGTCGCCCTTGCTGTTGATATCTACCCCGATGCAGGCGGGATATTTTTCAATCAGTCCGTAGAATTTGTTGATGTAATAGCGGTAAATCAGATTGTTTTCGTTGTAGGCTTCCTCATCGGTCAAATCGCTTTTGGCTTTGGTGTATTCGCCGGGGTGATTGATGACACAGATGCCGCCTGCCTTCGTGACGCCCTTCATGGCGTCTACATAGTCCGTAACGCTGTTGTCATGGTAATCACAGAACCAGCTGTTTACATGGGCGTTGATGGATACGGCGTTGTTTTCAATGCCGTTCGGTATACGCAGAATGGTTCTGGCGGAAAGTCCTTCGCCGACGGTCAGGTAATCATCCCCGTTGGCACGGCGTTCGACCGTGTAGGCTTTGCCGCTTTTGTCGAAGGTGCCGGAACTGCCCAAATAGACTAAGTCACCTTCGGTTCGGCCGGCAAGGGAAAGAAGTCGGATCGTAGCCATGTCGTTCTGTGTGCCAAGGAGTTGACTCTCTACCTTG
>JAZUJI010000173.1:0-5671 GCA_045642685.1 Acutalibacteraceae bacterium
CTTCTTCCGGTAGTTTTTGCCATAACTCTTCTTCCTATCTTTATTATTGCCATACGGCTTTTTCGTCTCATTGAAATCGGGCTTAATCAGACAATTCGGTCCGTTGCCGATCAAATCTGTTCGCCCTGCCCTGCGTAATGCTTCCACGACCAGCTTGCGGTTTTTCGGGTTGAAATACTGCAGCAATGCCCGCTGAAGCGCCTTGTCGTGCTCGTCTTTAGCAACATAAACTTCTTTAAGCGTGTACGGGTCGAGTCCCGTGTAAAACATACAGGTGGACACCGTCCCGGGAGTCGGATAAAAATCCTGCACCTGTTCCGGTCTGAGCTTTTGCTTTTTAAGGAATACCGCCAGCTCAACCGCATCTTTTATGGTGCTGCCCGGATGAGAAGACATCAGGTAAGGCACTAAATACTGCTCTTTTCCGATGCTTTTCGTGTAAGCAAAATAGCGTTTTGCAAACTCCAGATAGGTTTCGATGTGCGGCTTCCCCATGGCGTCAAGCACCGCCGCCGAGCAGTGCTCCGGGGCGACCTTCAACTGACCGCTGATATGATGCTCGACCAGCTCACGGAAAAACGAATCGTCTTTATCGGCAAGAAGATAATCGAAGCGGATCCCCGATCGGATAAATACCTTTTTCACTTTCGGAATACTGCGCACACTGCGCAGCAGATCCAGATATTCCGTGTGCGTTGCCACTAAATTCGGGCACGGCTTCGGCGCAAGGCACTTTTTCGCTTTACAAAGCCCCGACTCGATCTGCTTATCGCAGGACGGACGGCGGAAATTCGCTGTCGGACCGCCGACATCGTGAATATAGCCCTTGAAGTTCGGCATGGTGGTAAGCAGCTTTGCTTCCGCCATCACCGATTCCTTGCTGCGTGTGGTAACATACCGCCCCTGGTGAAACGCAAGCGAACAGAAATTGCACGCACCGAAACAGCCGCGGTTGTGCGTAATGGAAAATTCAACCTCCTGAATCGCAGGAACACCGCCCAATGGCTCATAACTCGGGTGGACAGCCCGCATAAAGGGAAGCGCATACACTTCATCTAATTCTTCAGTGGTGAGCGGCGGCATCGGCGGATTCTGCACCAGCATCTTGCTGCCGTGTCGCTGCTTGATGAGCCGCCCACGAATGTGATCCTGTTCATCCATCTGAATCCGGCAGGACACTGCATATTCCCGTTTGTTCTGAACCACATTTTCGTATGACGGACACTCTGCACCGCATAACGGTGTGTCTTTCACATCGACCGCATAGCAGGTACCGGGAATATCGTGCATCTGTGAAATATCTTCACCATTGTTCAACCGGTCAGCAATAATTGCCGTTTGTTTTTCGCCCATTCCGTAAGAAATCAAATCGGCCTGTGAATCAAACAGAATCGAACGGCGCACTGCATTATCCCAATAGTCATAGTGAGCAAAACGCCGCAGAGAAGCCTCCAGACCGCCGATGATGATCGGCACCCTGCCGTAAAGCTCACGGATCTTATTGCAGTACACGATCACCGCACGGTCAGGGCGTTTTCCCATTACACCGCCGGGCGAATACAGATCCTCTTTTCTGCGCTTTTTGGAAACTGAATAATGGGCAACCATGGAATCAATGTTGCCGGAGCTGACAAAAAAGCCGAGACGAGGCCGCCCGAAACGAAGAAAATCATCGTTGTTCTTCCAATCGGGCTGTGCCAAAAAAGCGACCCGGTACCCTTTGCTTTCAAGAACACGGCAAATAATGGCTGCACCGAAACTCGGATGATCCACATATGCATCTCCGCACACATACACGAAGTCTACTCCGTCCCATCCTCTCTCTTTTATTTCCTCTGCCGCTACCGGAAAAAATGCCATGCCTGATTACTCCCCATCCTCAGCGAATGCGGCGGCGCTATCCTCATTGAGCGCACGCATTTCCGCAAACTGCTGCTTGCTCATCAAAACTCTTCGAGGTTTACTTCCCTCGAAAGGACCGATAACCCCTTTTTCTTCCAGCTCGTCCATAATTCTTGCGGCTTTGGCATATCCAATTTTAAGTTTCCGCTGAAGGAGGGTTGTTGAAGCTGTCTGATGCTCAACGACAACTGCGATAGCGTCCATAGTCTCTTTATCAGCACCGCTGTCAGGGCTGCTATCGGCATCAGGAAGCGAATTCCCTTTCTTTTTTTCAAGGACTGCCTGACGCTCGATTTCTTCCATAACATCGTTATCATATTCACATTCCTCCTGCGTTTTGATAAAGTTCACGACTCGTTCCACTTCTTCGTCGGACACAAAGCAGCCCTGCAAACGAACCGGCTTGGATACACCGACCGGGTTAAACAGCATATCCCCGTTGCCCAACAGCTTATCCGCACCCGAAGCGTCTAAAATGGTACGGGAATCCACCTGAGAGGAAACATAAAGCGCAATACGGCTCGGAATATTTGCTTTGATGATGCCCGTGATAACATCCACGGACGGTCTTTGTGTGGCGATGACCAAATGCATACCGGCGGCACGAGCCATCTGCGCCAGACGGCAGATCGAATCTTCAACCTCGTTGGCGGCAACCATCATCAAATCCGACAGCTCATCAATGAAAATGCAGATCTGGTACATGGGTGTCATATCCGGTGTGCGCTCGGCAAGCTTGTTGTAGCCCTTGATGTCACGAACACCTTTTTCAGAGAACATCTTATAGCGTTTGAGCATTTCGGAAACCGCCCAGGCAAGCGCACCGGCGGCCTTTCGGGCATCCGACACAACCGGCACCATCAAATGCGGAATGCCGTTGTAAACGGTAAATTCAACCTGCTTCGGGTCAATCATGATCAGCTTCACTTCATCGGGGGTCGAATTAAACAAAATGCTGATAATCATGGAATTCAGGCACACAGATTTACCGGAGCCCGTTGTACCCGCAATCAGCAAGTGAGGCATTTTTGCAATATCGGTACAGGTAACATTGCCCGAAATATCCTTGCCCAGTGCCACATTCAGCTTGCTTTTTGCCGTTTTGAACTGAGGCGAATCAATGATTTCACGCAGTGTAACAGTGGTGCGGATCTTATTTGGAATTTCAATACCGACTGCCGCCTTGTTCGGGATCGGTGCCTCAATGCGAACACCGGAAGCCGCCAGATTCATGGCAATATCATCCGCCAGACCGGCAATACGGCTGATCTTAATACCGGGAGCCGGTTGGATCTCGTACCGTGTAACAGACGGACCACGGGCAATATCGACAATTTTTGTTTCGATATTGAAATTATGCAGTGTTTCGACAAGCTTGGCGGCATTTGCCGTCAGCTCCTCCTTCACGCCTGCGTCACCGCCGCTGAGGCTTTCCGCCAGACAGTTTATGCCAGGGAGTACATATTGCTTTTTCGGTTCTTCCGGCTCCTCAAGCATCTCCTGAACCGGTTTTTCCTCTTCTTTGACGCTTGCCGCTTTATCGATCAAGTCAACGATTTCGCTGGAAGAAACCGCACCGTTTTCCACGGATGCAATATCCTCTGTTTGATTTTCTTCCGATGCTTCCGTTTCTTCTGCGCCGTTCCCCGTTTTATCTTGCACTTCCTTGCCGTAAGAAAAAACATCCGGCATCGGCATAAAGCTCGGAATTTCCGGCAGTTCCTCCTCACCCTCGAAGGGAACATATTCCTCATCTGTTTTTTCAGGTACCGGATCATAATCATCACAGAAAAAGTCATTGCTGCCGGTACGGAATACTTTTTCGCTCTTCGGCCGTTTGTACTGCGGGTTGGTTTTTCTCATTTCATCGGGGTCAGGTGGAACAAAGCCTTCCTCCTCCGAAAAAGACTCATACTCATACGCCTCGGAACGGCTATTCTGCCTCTTTTTTCTTTGTTTTGGACGGATGACCGGTTCATCATCTTCTTCAAAATCTGTCAGCAGCTCCTCTTTCTGCCGCTTTTCAAGTTGGTGTTGTGTAAAATCCGCTGCACGGCTGAACGGCTTGCGAAGCATAGCAAAAAAGCGGTTGAGCGAAGTGCCCGTAGAAAGCATCAACACCGCAAAAAGCACGATTAACAGCGTAATAATGCTGCCGGCCTGTCCGAACAGTCTGGCAAACAAACTGCCTACTGCCGCACCGACAACGCCGCCGTTTGCGGCAGAAAGCCCTGTTTTCCACGCCTCGGAAATCTGGGTCATGGCAGGTATATCGTGCAGATAGGCTGAATCATGCGCACCGATGTGAAACAACGAAGAAAGACACACGGCGATTGAACCGATACCGGCTAAACGCAGCCCGAGATTACCGCCAAAATGCTCTTTCGACAGCGAAACGGCACTGTAAAACATCATGATCGGCAAAGCAAAGGAGCAAATACCGAACAAACCAAACAGGGCATTTTTCATCCATTGCCAGGGGTTCATCTCCCCTTCTTTTACACCGCTCGGGACAACAATGATGCACAACAACAGCAAAGCAGCCGCAAAAAGCAGAACTGACACCACCTGCTTTCGTGCCGCATCACGCTGCTCCTGTTCAGCAATTCGCTGCTGTTCGAGCTTAGATGACTTTTTTTTCACATTCTCCGACTGAGAGCCTGACTTCTTTTGCGAACCGCTCTTGGCTTTGCCAGTCTGAGGTGTGCTCTTGGATTTTGATTGCTCTTTTTTCGCCATTTTTCACACAGCCCTGCAAAAGCAGGTTCCTTTCTCTATTTGAAATGAGTCTATCTCTACAGTCCTGTTTTTTCAAACACGGCAACACCGATCACAACAACACCGACTGCCAGACAATAGAACCCGAAATATTTCAGTCGATTTTTTTTGACTAATTGTTCAAGCAGACGGATCGCCGTAATACCGACTAAAGCGGAAGATAACCCGCCGCAAAGCAAGGGAAGCCAATCGATCTGCACCCGCTGCGCCGCACATTCTCCGATTTCCAAGGTACTTGCCGCCAAAACGGCGGGAATACCAAGCAGGAAAGAAAATGCAACTGCCTTTTCCCGTTTGATTCCGCAAGCCGCCGCTACAGACACCGTTGAGCCGGAGCGGGAAACACCGGGAAACAGTGCTGCAAACAGCTGTGCCGTGCCAATCAGCAAGGCGGAACAGGGCGTTACCGAATCGGCTGCTGCTTTTTTTTGCGGTTTCGATGAAACAAGCAAAAGTGCTGCCGTAAACAGGAAACAAACACCTTCAACGAGAATATCCGCATCCTGCGCAACAGCTTCACCGAAATCAAGCAGCCGTCTGCCGTGACCAACGGGCAGCAGCAAAAGCAGCATCGGCACGCAGGCAAGAACAAGCATGAATAAAAAGTTCCGTGTACCGTTTGCGCTCCGGACGGAAAAACGCCCTTTCAGCAAATCAATGACAGTTTGCAGTGCTTCGGCAAGCAATTCTGCGATTGTTTTACGGTATACGATCAAAACTGCCGCCACGGTGCCGAGGTGTAAAACCACATCAAAAAGCAGCGAATTTTGATTCACCTGAAAAAAGTGCTGCAGTACCGAGAGATGTCCGCTGCTGGAGATGGGCAGAAATTCGGTCAGCCCCTGAACCACTCCGAGAAAAACCGCCTGAAAGATTGACATAATACCTGCCTCCATTATAACATTTTTTTCATGGTTCTTCAACTAAATCAGCAAAAATAATAAAATATAGAGAATTGTAATTGACAAAAAGCCCGTCAGGTTTTAATATG
>JAZUJI010000174.1:0-4666 GCA_045642685.1 Acutalibacteraceae bacterium
CTTACCACTTGGCTATGTCGCCGTATAAAATGGACGCCAACAAAAAATCAGCGTCCGTTTTTTGGAGCGGGTGACGAGGCTCGAACTCGCTACCTCCACCTTGGCAAGGTGGCGCTCTACCAGATGAGCTACATCCGCAAATATTGGTGCCTCCGGACGGAATCGAACCATCGACACGGGGATTTTCAGTCCCCTGCTCTACCGACTGAGCTACAGAGGCAAATGTGGCGACCCGGAACGGGCTCGAACCGTCGACCTCTAGCGTGACAGGCTAGCGTTCTAACCAACTGAACTACCGGGCCACATGGTTGGTGGGAACAACAGGGCTCGAACCTGTGACCCCTTGCTTGTAAGGCAAGTGCTCTCCCAGCTGAGCTATGCTCCCAACTCGGCGTCGCTCGTCAAGCAACGGATGTAAGTATACAACACAAAATCCGGTTTGTCAACAGTTTTTTGAAAATTTTTCTGAAAATTGCCGGTGGGGGAGAAATGAAGGCTGAATTATCAGAATTTCATCCGCTTTTGCACCTTGCTCAAAGGCAGATAGAGCAACGGAACAAGCAGTATGGCGGCTGCCAGCTCTATGGTGCCGTTCAAGCTGATGATTGTTGTGATGATGGTTCGGAACATTTCAAAAAACTTTGCGTAGCTTTCGATCATACCGCCGAAGATATACATGGCAGAAAGTACGAGCACCGTGTTGGTCAGTGTGGCAGCTGCTGCGGAAATGCTGACGCAGAGAATATTGCTCAGCTTTGTTTTTTTCAATGCCTTAAACAGTGAAGCGGCAACAAGACCGACCAAAATACGGGGAAGAACGGAAATCAACGGATTCGTAAAAAGGATCCACAACGGGTTGGTGAATGCACGGACAAAGCAGGTGATTCCCCAAATACCGCCTAAAACGGCACCGTATTTTTGACCGAGGAATACAGCTCCGAGGATGGTAACTATGTGAAGCGTTGTAATTTCAACGGCACCCGTGCTGATATAACCGAGATTCGGCACAACGGTGAACACGATGATCAAGGCAGCAAAAACGGATGCAAGAGTCAGCTTCCTGATATTCAACGGTAACGCTCCCTTCCTTATCTTATGCGTTCTTTTCGTAAATAGACTTTAATCCGTCTAATAATAAATCATAATCAACCGTGATGTTTCGCCGGCAATGCTCGACGATCGGGATGGAATAGCCACCCGTTGCGACAATGGAGGCAAACGAAAAGCCCAGCTCCTGTTCAAACCGTTCGATCATACCGTCGATCATGCAGGCAGTGCCGAATACGGTGCCGGACTGCATACAGGTCATGGTTTCTGTACCGATGGTTCGATCGGGTGCTGTGATGCTGAATGCCGGCAGTTGGGATGCACCGCTGGTCAAAGCTTTCACCGAGATGCCGACACCGGCAGAAATGGTGCAGCCGAGAAAAGCGTGATTGCTGTCGACCACAAACATTTTTGTGGCGGTTCCCAAATCAATGACCAGGCAGGGGAGCGGGTATTTGGCAATGGCGGCAACGGAGCCGACAAGCATATCGGCACCGAGTTGATTCGGTGAATCGGTGAGGATAGTAAGCCCGGTATTGAGCCGGGTGCTGACATAAATCGGCTCGCAGCCCGTCACAATCCGGATGGCACCGCCAACGGCAAGGGTGATCTCAGGCACAACAGAGCTGATAATGGCACCTTGAATGTCGGTCGGCCTGATGGCGTTGAGGTTGAGCATATTCAACAGCTCAAACGAATATTCATCTTTGGTGCGTTCTCTCATCGTAGCAAAACGGGTGACAAAAGCAAGGGCTTCGTCACAAAACACGCCGAGTGTAACATTCGTATTCCCGATGTCAACCCCTAAACTCATACTCTTTTCTCCGTTCCGAAGATATTACCTTTACTTTTACCACATTTTACCCTGATAGTCAATTATGCACTTGAAATGTTTTTTGCTGTGTGGTATAATTTCCACAAAATCTATTTAGGATGTGGTTGTTATGAAAAAAACAAAAGGTATTATTGCAGAGTTTAAGACCTTTATCACAAAGGGTAATGTAATTGACCTGGCTGTCGGCGTAATTATCGGTGCTGCTTTTCAGGCGATCGTTAAGTCACTGGTTGATGATATCATTATGCCTCTGGTCAGTCTCCTGACCGGCGGTATGGATTTTTCCAATCTGTTCATTCAGCTCAGCGGCGATGTTAAATATGACACTTTTGCTGCTGCACAGGCAGCCGGCGTTGCTACCTTCAACTACGGCAATTTTATTTCCGCTGTGATCAATTTCTTTATCTTGGCGGTCGTGATTTTCCTTTTTGTCAAGGGCATCAACGCTTTGCGTGACAAGCTTGAAAAGAAGCCCGAGCCGAAAGAAGAAGCACCTACCACAAAGAAATGCTCCTATTGCTGCAGCGAAATTGCGCTGGATGCGGTTCGCTGCCCGCATTGCACCTCAGAAATCAAGGAGTAATAAAGGAAATCATTATGAAAATCGGTTTTATCGGCATGGGGAACCTTGCTTCCTCATTGGTGCGTGGTTCGTCACAGACCGCTTTTTTTCAGCAGCATGAATTTTCGGCATTTGATGTGTATCGACCCTGCCTTCAGGCTGTTGAGCCGCTTGGCGTAAAATGCGTATCAAGCGCAGACGAACTGATTCGTTTGAATGATATAGTTATTCTTGCGGTGAAGCCGAAGGATTTTCCTGCTTTGCTTACCGAAAACAAAGCGGCGTTTGCCTCGTCGGATCCGTTTGTGGTTTCGGTTGCGGCAGGCACTCCGCTGTCGTTTATACACGAGCTGCTCGGCTTTGATGCGAGGATGGCACGGATAATGCCGAACATCAATGCATCGGTTTGCGGAGCCGCTACGGCTGTTTTCTGCAACGAGCTTGTAAGAGCAGATGAAAAAGAAGCATTGCTTGGTTTTTGCCGCTCGTTCGGCGGAGCGTATGAAATGGCGGAGGAAATGTTTTCTGTTTTTTCGGTCATCGGCGGTTGTTCACCTGCTTTTACCTATATGTACATAGACGAGCTTGCCCGTGCAGCGGTAAAGTTCGGCATGAAGAAAGACCTTGCTCTTGAAATTGCGGCGCAGACCGTAAAGGGGAGTGCTCAGCAGGTTTTGGCAAGTGATGTGCATCCGTATGAGCTCATTGACCGTGTTTGTTCTCCGGGTGGAACGACCATTGAGGGCGTGAACGCATTGAGTGAGTGCGGATTTGAAAATGCGGTTCATAAGGCCGTGGAATCGGCATATGAAAAAGATTGTAAATTAAAGAGCGAAAAGAACTGAGAGGATACTGACATGAATATTATCACGATCCGTGAATTGTTTGAAAACCGTGAAAAATACTTTGATCAAAAGGTTGAGGTTTGCGGTTGGGTACGCAGTGTGCGTGCCTCAAAAATGTTTGGCTTTGTCGTGCTGAATGACGGTACTTTTTTTGAACCGCTTCAGGTCGTTTTTCACGACACGATGGAGAATTTTGACCGTATTTGCAAGTTGAATGTCGGCTCTGCCATTATTGTACGCGGTACGCTGGTCGCAACGCCCGATGCGAAGCAGCCGTTTGAAATCCAGGCAGATGAAATTGACATTGAAGGTGCTTCAACTCCCGATTATCCGCTGCAAAAGAAGCGTCACTCTTTGGAATATCTGCGTACGGTGACGCACCTTCGTGCCAGAACCAACACCTTCCAGGCGGTCTTTCGTGTGCGTTCTCTGATCGCTTTTGCGATTCACAGCTTTTTTATGGAGCGCAACTTTGTTTATGTTCATACACCGCTCATTACGGGCAGCGACTGCGAGGGTGCAGGCGAGATGTTCCGTGTGACAACGCTTGATCTGGATAACCTGCCGAAGACGGATGACGGCAAGGTCGATTTTGCGCAGGATTTCTTTAATAAGTCCACTAATCTTACCGTCAGCGGTCAGCTCAACGGTGAAACCTATGCAATGGCTTTCCGCAACATCTACACATTCGGTCCGACCTTCCGTGCGGAAAACTCCAATACGACCCGTCATGCGGCAGAGTTCTGGATGATTGAGCCGGAAATTGCATTTGCCGACTTGAACGATGATATGCAGCTGGCAGAGGATATGCTTAAATATGTTATTCGCTATGTGCTGGAGCACGCTCCCGAAGAAATGAAGTTTTTCGACAGCTTCATTGATAAAGGATTGCTGGAGCGTTTGAACGGTGTGGCCAATTCCGATTTCGGTCGGGTGACTTATACGGAAGCGATCGAAATGCTCGAGAAACACAATGATGAGTTTGATTATCCTGTTCACTGGGGCAGCGACCTTCAAACTGAGCATGAGCGCTTCCTGACCGAGCAGATTTTCAAGCGTCCCGTTTTCGTAACGGATTATCCGAAGGAGATCAAAGCGTTCTATATGAAACTCAATCCCGACGGGAAGACGGTTGCCGCAATGGACTGTTTAGTCCCGGGAATTGGCGAAATAATCGGCGGCAGTCAGCGTGAAGATAATTACGAACTGTTAACAGAGCGTATGAAAGAATTGGGACTTAATGAGAAAGATTATGATTTCTATCTTGACCTTCGTAAGTACGGCTCAGCGCGTCACGCGGGATTCGGACTCGGATTTGAGAGATGCGTAATGTATCTTACGGGTATCGGAAACATCCGCGATGTACTTCCCTTCCCG
>JAZUJI010000175.1:0-5438 GCA_045642685.1 Acutalibacteraceae bacterium
GGTCATTCGTGTGACGGATGCGGACGCTTATGAAACCGGTCGTATGCTCGGACAAAAAGAAGGCATTTTAGCCGGCATCTCTTCCGGTGCCGCTTTGCGGGCAGGTATTGAAATCGCAAAACGACCCGAAAACGAGGGTAAAACCGTTGTGGTGCTTTTGCCCGATACAGGGCTGCGATATTTATCCACACCGATGTTCACTGAATATAAAGAAAAAGATTGAAAAGGGAAAGAAAGTCTGTTACAATATTCCACAATAATATAACAAGGAGAAAACCGTTATGGACATTGTTTGCCTTGATATGGAAGGCGTCCTCGTCCCCGAAATCTGGATCGCTTTTGCCGAAGCCAGCGGTATCCCCGAGCTGAAACGCACAACGAGAGATGAACCCGATTACGACAAGCTGATGAAATGGCGTTTGGGCATTTTGAAAGAACACGGTCTGGGCTTGAAAGAAATCCAGGATGTCATTGCCACGATCGACCCGATGGACGGTGCAAAGGCGTTTCTGGATGAGCTTCGTGCCACCACACAAGCCATCATTCTCAGCGACACCTTTGAAGAATTTGCGCAGCCGCTGATGAAAAAACTCGGCTGGCCGACCATCTTCTGCAACTCGCTTGAGGTTGCGCCCAACGGTGAAATCACCGGCTTCAAAATGCGCTGCCCGCAGTCAAAGCTGACCACCGTCAAGGCTCTGCAATCCATCGGCTACGACACCATTGCAAGCGGTGACAGCTTCAATGATCTGGGCATGATTCAGGCAAGCAAGGCAGGTTTCCTGTTCAAGAGCACCGATGCCATCAAAAAGGATTATCCGCAGATTCCCGCCTACGAAACCTATGACGAGCTTCTCGCCGCCATCAAAGCCGCTCTTTGACCATCCGCCGGGCAGACGACACCGTTTGCCCGGCTTTCTCTGTAAACAGGTGAAAAATGTTTGATCCTATCATAACAAAAGTGAAATCCAAAAGCATCCGTATTCGTATCACGCCGGACGGAAAAGCGGAAATCCGTGTGCCGCTGCGCACGAGCCAAAGAGTTATTGAAGAAATTTTGCGTGAGAACCGGGCACAGATCGAAAAAATGATCCAACAGCACGAAGCACGAAAGCAACAGGCGCAGGAGCATTTCGGCGTGCTTCCGGTTTTTGACGAAAACCGACTTGCGGAATACACCGAACAGACACGCCGCCTGCTCAACAGCCGGCTTGACGGTTTCGCACGGCAAATCGGTGTTACCTACTGCCGTGTCAGCGTCAAAAAAGCGGTGAGCCGCTGGGGAAGCTGTTCAAGCAAAGGGAATCTGAATTTCAACTGTCTGCTTGCCGCCGTACCGCCCGAGGTTGCCGATTACATCATGGTGCATGAGCTGTGCCACCGGAAACAGATGAACCACTCCCCTGCCTTTTGGGCTGAGGTCGAACGGATCCTGCCGGACTACCGGCAAAGTGAGCAGTGGCTGAAGCAATACGGAAGCGTACTCACAGACCGGCTGCGTCAATACAAGGAGGAACAAAATGGTTGAAGTTGTTGCGGCATTGATTTTTGAAAAAGGTCGCTTTTTAATCTGTCAGCGTCCCGCAAACAAAACAAGAGCCATGGAATGGGAATTTGTCGGCGGCAAGGTCGAGCCGGGCGAAAGCCGGGAGGAAGCTCTGATTCGGGAATGTCGGGAAGAACTGGGCATCACCGTGGCGGTACAGGATGTTTACTTTGAGGTTGACCATACCTATCCCGACATTACCATTCATCTGACCCTGTTCCGAGCAAGCATTGCCCGGGGAATACCGCAGCTGCTGGAGCACAACGATATGAAATGGATCCGACCCGAAGAAATTCCGCAATTTCATTTCTGCCCGGCAGACGAGGAAATCCTGGAAAGAATCCGGCTTGATTTTTAAGCAGCACCGCTCGATCACCGATATTGCCTTACAAAAGCGTCAGATTTTTGAAAATTAAAAGTGAGCATTTGCTATGAAAAACGGAGAAAATCGAAGCAAATGGAAGATTGCAAAAGCTAAATTAAAAAACTTGAAAAAAAGTGTTGACTTCCCGAATTGCTTGTGATACTATATCCAAGCAATGAAATTATGAAATCCGTATATGGAGGGAAAGCTATGTCAACCTTTATGCCTAAAGCAGGCGATGTCAAGCGCAGTTGGTATGTTCTTGACGCAGCCGGTAAGCCCATGGGCAAAGTTGCTGCTCAGGCCGCTGTTCTTCTTCGCGGCAAGCACAAACCCACATTCACCCCGAATGTTGATTTGGGTGACCATGTCATCATCATCAACGCTGCTCAGGCCGTTCTTACCGGTAACAAACTCAACCAGAAAATGTATTACCATCACACCGGCTACATCGGCAACATGAAGAAGGTCAAGTACAGCACTTTGATGAAGACCAAGCCCGAATTTGCCATGCAGCTTGCCGTTAAGGGTATGCTCCCGGACAACACTCTCGGCCGCAGCGCTATGTCCCGTCTTCGCATCTACAAGGGTGCCGAGCACAAGCACGCAGCGCAGAAGCCCGAAGAGTGGGCTCTTTAATTGAAGGGAGGCAAATAAACAATGTACGATACGAATCCTTACTTCTACGGCACCGGCCGCAGAAAGAAATCCGTTGCCCGTGTCCGTGTCTATGCAGGCACCGGCAAAATCATCATCAACGACCGTGAAATCGATGATTACTTCGGTCTTGAAACCCTTAAGCTCATCGTTCGCCAGCCGCTCGAACTCACCGGCACAACCGAAAAGTTCGATATCATCTGCCGTGTCGCAGGCGGCGGTGTCACCGGTCAGGCCGGTGCGATCCGTCACGGTCTTTCCCGTGCTCTTCTTCAGTACGATGAAGCAATGCGCCCCGTTCTCAAGAAAGCCGGTCTGTTGACCCGCGACCCGAGAATGAAAGAAAGAAAGAAATACGGTCTCAAAGGCGCTCGCCGTGCACCGCAGTTCTCCAAGAGATAATTACAGATTATTTTCAAACCCCGGAAGTCTTTTGCAGGCTTCCGGGGTCTTTTCATGCAAAGGTATTATTAAATAAAGCGCAATATCACCGCTGAAAGCCGATGTATCATCAGCGCACCGTGCGGTTCATTGAATTTGA
Source organism: Acutalibacteraceae bacterium (assembly GCA_045642685.1). Lineage (GTDB taxonomy): Bacteria > Bacillota > Clostridia > Oscillospirales > Acutalibacteraceae > UBA8612. The sequence goes on from JAZUJI010000175.1 coordinate 3,109, forward strand.
GGGTTTCCCTCATAGATCACATCTGCTGCATCAAAACTGCTGTTCATGATATGAAGCTGATCGACCGGCATATTCACGGCAAGGAAACCGTCGATCGGTTTCAGGATCTTGACCCCGTCGAAAATGATATTGCTGACCCGGGGAATCTCACTGCCGCTGTAATAGCTGCGGAGATACTCGTCAAAAGAGGTGTAGATATAAACGCCGCGCCGCCTCGGATTTTCCATTATGAGGTTGCGGCACACGATATTACGGCACCCTGCCATGGGCGAAATATCCTTTCGTTCATACCCTTTATGCGTTCTTACCCACAAAATCCCGTCAAGCTCACAATAACCGCTGTCAAAATCCGGTTGAGTCAGTGACACATACGGTGTGTTATCGGGGCGCATTACAACCCGGTACATCCCCTTATCTGTCAGAATCGCATCGGAATGATAAACTGTCATACCTTTTTCCCAACAGCGTGCCGTACCGGTCAGAATACGAAGAAAAAACGCATTCGTCCTGTAACCGGGCAGCTCCGTGCAGTTGAGGATAGTGCCATCGGAAATGGAACCGAAATTCGGATTGGAAACGGAGTAATCCGCACAGTTCAGTGCAATCGCATCATCGTAGGTGCGGAATTTGCAGTCACGCACAACAAAGCCTTTCCCGGGTCCGAAATGGATGCCGTCCTTCAACCCCTCAATATGAGCCCGTCGAACTTCGACATTTTCAAAATCGGAAATCTGGATCGCATAATCCTTTTCCAGAAGGTCGGTTATCATGACATCCTCAATCAGAAGATTCCTGACATACAGAAAAGCAATATGCCCTCTCAGACCAGCGATCACATTTTTGCTTTTCGGAGAAGCGGCAGCACTCTCGACCCCGTTCACAACAATATGGACACCGCTGAGTGATATGTTTTCATTATACCGTCCGTCAAATGCACCCTCGTTGATAAACAAATTGCCTTCCAGCGAACGGACTTTACACGGAATACGGCGCAAAACAACGCCCGAGCTAAACCTCAAGCGGGTGTCCGACGGGAGCCGTATGATCCCCTCAATATCGTATATCCCCTGCTCACAGACAGAAACATTACCACATTCACTGACTGCACGGTTCAGCGCAACAGCATTTGCCTTGCCTGAGTTATCGGGCGAAAAGCCGTAAAGCGAAGCATCGGTTTCTTCCGTTTTTCTGATCATATCCATTTTCCACCCCGTAAGTGCCGTTTCAACAGATAGGATAAGGGAAAGAACAGGATTTGTCAACCCGTTTAACCGATTGAACCGCTGAGAATTCTGTGCTGTCATCAAAGCGGCAAAGGCAAAGCGCAGTTCGTGCGGAATCAGTCAAAACATAGGCTGAAATCAATTCACAGCCTGATTAAAATCACTTTTTCTGATTTTCATTATTAGCATAAATATAACAATCACAAGCGAAAGAACATCTGCCACAGGCTGTGCCCAAATAAGACCGTCAACACCCATAATGGATTTCATAATGAAAACGGCAGGAATGAAGATGATGCCCTGACGGAAAATCGAAGCTAAAAGTGCAGGTGTTGCCGCACCCATTGCCTGCAAGGTGTTCTGACACACAACAAACGCACCGATAAGCCAAGCGGTACTCATCAGAATACGGGTGAAATGAACGCCCGAATCCAGTGCGGTCAAGTCGGTCAGAAATACTTTTACGATCGGCTCTGCGAAGATATAGCAGAGTGCGGAAATAACAGAACAGAATATAAGGCCGAACACGGCGGAGAAGCGTATTCCTTTTGTCAGTCTGTCTTTTTCCTTAGCGCCGTAGCAGTAACCGAGGAACGGCTGAACGCCGCTTCCGATACCGATGCCGATAAGGGTCACGATCATAATAACCTTTGCGGTTACGCCGTAGCCTGCAACCATCATATCGCCGTCAGAATACTTTGCAAGCTGTGAATTGACAACGATCGAGGAAAGGCTCACGAGCAGATTTGCGAGAGAAGCGGAAATTCCGACAGAAAGAACGCCGGAGAGAATTTTATCTTTCATTGAGAAATATTTGGGGCTGATGCTCAGTGCCGACTTGCCTTTAAGGAAGTACAGTATGTAATAGCCTGCCGCAACGGCGTTGCCGATAACGGTTGCGATCGCCGCACCCGTTACACCCCATTTGAAGCCGAGAATGAAAATCGGGTCTAAAACCATATTAAGCAGATTTCCAATAAGTGTGCCTGTCATGGCTTTCATTGCCTCGCCCTCTGTACGTACAACTGAGGAGAAGCAGTTGGAAATCATGGAGAATATACCGCAGCCGATTGCGATTCTGAGATAATCCTTTGTAAGTCTGATACT